>CANPIX010000001.1 GCA_947574215.1 uncultured Mycoplasmatota bacterium
TCTTTCACTTGTATTTTCGTTTCTTATACTGGATTTTACTTTTTCACTTTACCATAAATTCTTCTTATGGAAGAGCCAACCGTTCTTCCTAAATCCAAAACTGTGGTAATTAGCCTAGCTATTGAATTTAATAAAGTCGTTGATATTCCACCACCTTTTATTTCGTATAGTTCTAATTCTTGTAATTTCATAAATACTCCTTTCTAATTACATCTAAGAGGTCGTAAAATTCCATCCACTACGCCCGCTATAAATACTCCTATTGCACCTAATATCGCTACAACTGAATATCCGATTCCGCCTCCTACCACTTTTTCTAATTCTTGTTCTTTTAAGACCATTATCATACTCACCTTTCTTTAATAATTTTTATGATTTTTTTTATTAGTTTTTCTTTGTTTTTATAAATTTGTAATTTTACAAATTCGCCTTGTTTCCCTTTGTATTCTTTTGCTTTTAACGTAATTTTTTGAACTCCAATATTCGAACTATCTAAAATCATATTTCCAAAAATGACATCCTCTATTTCGTATTTTTTTTCATTTATTTTAATAAAATCATAATAAAAACCACTTGTAACTGGATAATAAAATGTTAAACTACAATCTTCTAGACATGCGACTTCTGCATTCATTTCTTGTACATTGTATGCATCTTTTTTTAGAGAATAAATAAGAAGAAAGAAAATTATAAATAACGGAATTAAATAACAAAATGCATATTTTTTATTATCTTTTTGTAAATAAGTGCATTGATTGTATTTTAAGTATTCTTTCATTTTATTTCTCCAAAATCATAAACTTTATCAAAATATTTATCGTGTTTTTTATGACTTACATATATTATTGTTTTATTTTGAAAATATTTTTTTATTTTTTTTATCAAACTGATTTCCATTTCACTATTTACCTCACTCAAAGCTTCATCTAATATAAGAATTTGAAATTCATTTAACAAGGCTCTAGCTAAAATAATTCTTTGTTTTTCTCCACCTGAAATATTTATTGCGTCTTTAGACAAAAATGTTTCATAACGAAGAGGCTTTTTAGAAACAATACTTTCTATTTCACAAAGTTCAATTATTTCTCTGTATTTTGCTTCCGAAATCTCACGATACAAAAGTATATTATTTTTAATTGTATCTTGCATTAAATTCTCTTTTTGACTCACATAGGTTATATTTTTTCGTATTGTCATCAAACTGTAGTCGTTTATACTCACATTCCCTATTTTTATATTATTATTTTCAACTTCTAATAAACGACTAATCATTTGACAAATTGTACTCTTTCCACAACCACTAGTTCCTTTAAACAATACAAAATCATTTTCTTTAATTTCCAAATGAAAATCTGTAAAAAGTTTGGAAAAATCATTATACGAAAATGTTAAATTTTGAATAATAATATTTCCATTTTTAAAATCATCTAATCCAATAGTATCCTTTTCTTCAGAAATTGTGTAAAAATCATTTATTTTTTGTATACCAACTTTTACATAATTATAATTAGGTAATAAATTTATTATTGTTTTAAATGGAGAAAAAAAGAAGGTTATTAAACTTTCAAATGTAATTAAATTTATTAAACTACATTTATGATTTAAAATTTCTAAAAAACCAAAAGAAATAATACTAAAAAGTAATAATTCTTCTAAGAAAGTAGCTATAGAATTTGTTTTCATTACGCTTTGATTCAAATCATAACTTTGATTTAAATAGCGAAATAAGTTAATTTCAATTTTTTGAAAAATCGTTTTTACTATATTAAGATTTTTAAGACTAATAATAGAATCAATATTTTCTATTACATTGGATTGAAAACAAACTTCTGCATCTTTCGTGCTTATCGCCTTTTTATAAATTACTTTTCCCTGAATTATTCCGAAAATAACATAAACAAAAACAAAAAAACAAAGAAAAAGAAATAGCGTTTTATTTATGTATAATAGAATAATTCCTACGCTAAAAGCTAAGATTGAATCCAAGAGAATAGTAATTAAAATTTCTGAAAATACATATTTTATATTTTCTAATTCTTTTATTCTTACCATAATTTCTCCCGTGGTTCGATCTTTCATAAAAAAATTAGGAAGCAAAAACAAATGGCGCAAAAAATCATAATACAAGTAACCATCTAAATTTTTATTCAATAATGTTTTAAAATAATTTCGGAAATAATAAAGAATTTCTTTGATTGCATAAAGTGTCATAAAAAATAGTATAAGAGTGATGATTGTATTTTTTTCTTCCGAATCATTTATAAAATTCATTCCAATTTTAAAATAATAACTTGTAAGGATTGTAAGAATCGTTAAAATAGTAGTTAAGAAAAAAATTTTTAAAACCAATTTTTTTTCTTTTACTAAAATACTTTTGATGATTTCTATTAAATGATTTTCATTTATAAATTTGGGTAGTTGATGTCTAGGATAAAGAGTGATGATATTTCCCGTCCAAATAGCTTCAAAATCATTTCTAGAAATTTTTATTTTTCCTTTTGCAGGATCCATAAGAATTAAATCTGTTGAAGTGATCTTATAAATCACTAAAAAATGGGTCAAGCCATTTAATTCGACATGTGCAATTATAGGCAATATAGAATGCTCTAATTCTGTTAATTTATCAAGTTTCATACCATAAGCGTCAAATCCATAATTTTTGGCTGTTTTTACAAGATGATATGCATTTGTCCCCTCCAACGACGTTTGCGTATCTTGTCTTAGTTTTTCAATTGGGATATAACCTTCATAGTATTTAATTATAGAAAGCAAACAACATACTCCACAATCTTTAAAATCCTGTTGTCTTACAATTACATTTTTTTTCATTTTTGCCTCCTCATTACTATATATACATTGTAAATTGGAGCTTTCCTTTTTTTATTTTCTTTTTATAGGAATTACAATATTTTTTGAAATTAAAAAATCACCTTTTATTAAAGTGATTTAAGTGATTTATTTTTGTTTGTATAATAACATATTATATCTTAAAATCTTCTAAAAAATCAGACATTGTAAATTCTTTTACATTAGAAAGTTTTTTTTCTTCATCATTTTCATTATTCTTTTTCTTTTCTATTTTTAAATAACTTTCAAATTCTACTTTTTTTTGTATAGCGTCTATTTTATGTTTACTGATTAAGGAACCTGTACTTGCTAAATCCATTATGGTGATTTCGCTATTTTTAATTTCCTTTATTTCACTATCGGATTTTAGTAAAATAATATCTTTTGCATCAGTAGCAATAGATTTTACAATTTCATAGTTCGTAGATTTTACTTTTTTCATTAAAGAATTTCCACGTTTTGCGCGTCCTGTTGCTTCTAATTCATTTATTTTAATGCGTTTCGCTGTCTTCATGTTAGTAAAAACATTTAAATATTCTGCTTGATTATAAGAAAGAGCGGCAACAACTTGACTATCCTTTAAATTCATTCCTTTAACACCAGAAGATTTCACACCTGTAAGTGGAATTTCACTTTCGTTAAATTGAACGTAATAACCATCATTACTTACCAAAACCACATTTTCTTTTGAAGCAAAGACATCAATGACACAATCGTTTTCTTTTAACTTAATAGCAGACATTGGTTTTGAAAACCTTGTAACTTCATATTCTTTTAAAGTACTTTTCTTTACTATACCATTTTTAGTTACAGTTATAACGTTTTCTATATTTTTGTTCATAACCATAGAGGTTACAACTATTTCTTCTTGCCCCATCATAACAATATTATTTACATGTTTTCCAAGTTCTTTCCACTTAGCCTCTGGAATTTTATGAACAGGTATATATAAATAGTTTCCTAAGTTTGTAAATACCAAAATCGTATCTAAAGTGGTTACTTCGTAAAGGCCTGTCACAAAATCTCCTGGCTTTAAAGTCGTTTCCTCTTCTGCACGAGATGAATAGGACTTAGCACTAACTCTTTTTATATAGCCTTCGTTTGTCATAACAACCACTACATTTTCCTTTGGAATAATGTCCGCCATGTCTAATTTGATTTCTGTAACTTCGTCTTTTATTTTGGTACGTCTATCGTTTCCATATTCTTTTTTAATAATTTTAAGCTCAGTTTTTATCACATGTTTTAAAGCTTCTTCATTATTCAAAATTTGCTCCCAAATTTTTATGTTTTTTGCTAAATTTTCCATCTCTTCTTGTAAAGCCACTATATCTGTATTCGTTAAACGATACAATTGCAATTCTACTATGGCTTTAGATTGCTCAAAAGTAAAATCGTATTCCTTTGTTAAATTTTCAATGGCATCACTTTTATTTTTAGAAGCACGAATAATTCGAATGACTTCGTCTAAAATGCTAATTGCTTTTACTAATCCTTCTAGTATATGGTAATCAAATTTAGCTTTCTTCAATTCCCATTTGGTTCTTCTTGTAATTACTTCTTTTTGATGGGCAATAAAAGCATCCAAGATTTCTAAAATCCCTACTAGTCTTGGACGACGATTCACTATAGCTACCATGTTAAAATTATAATTTATTTGTAAATCGGTATTTTTAAATAAATAATTCTGTATTAACTCAGCGTTGGCTTCTTTTTTCAAATCTATAACAATACGTGCCATATGTTCGTGATCCGACTCATCAATTACATCATTGATACCTTCGATTTTTTTATCGATTTTAATATCCATAATTTTTTTAATTAATTGTTCTTTTACAACTTCATAGGGTATAGAGTGAACAATAATTTGTTTTTTGGTTCCAGAGATAGCAATTTCACAGTCAGCTTTTAAAACAACTTTACCTTTTCCTTTGGTGTAGGCATCTATAAGACCAGTTTTTCCTTCAAGTATTCCACTTGTTGGAAAGTCAGGTCCTGGTAAAATCTCCATAATAGTTTCTAATTTACAATTTGGAGAATCAATTCTTTTTATCGTAGCGTCAATTACTTCACTTAAATTATGAGTAGGAATATTGGTTGCATACCCTGCACTAATACCAGTTGAGCCGTTCACTAGTAAATTAGGAAATGAGGCTGGAAGTACAGTGGGTTCTAATTCTTCATCATCAAAATTGTAAGCCATTTCAACCGTATCTTTATTAATGGATGCAAGCATTTCTTCCGCTATTTTAGATAATCTTGCTTCCGTGTAACGCATGGCGGCTGGTCCATCACCATCTATAGAACCATTGTTACCATGAATATCGATTAAGCACTCACGCATTTTCCAGTTTTGACTCATACGAATTAAAGCTTCATAAATGGAAGAATCACCATGTGGATGAAATTTTCCCATAATGTCTCCTACTGCTCTCGCACTTTTACGATGCGGTTTGTCATGTTTAAAACCTGAAATAAACATAGAATACAAGATTCTTCTTTGTACGGGTTTTAATCCATCTCGAACATCTGGCAAGGCACGTTCTTGAATAATTTCTTTGGAATATCTACCAAAACCCGTTTCCATAATTTCTTCTAAACTGTATTCAAATATTTTTTCAATGATTTCTTGGGTTTCTTTTTTCTTTGGCATTTTGCATCACTTCCTACTATTGGCTTTCACATACATTTTCATTTTTATTTTCTAAAATCATCTTCTAGAGTAAAATCAACGTTTTCATTAATCCATTCTTTTCTAGGTTCAACTTGATCTCCCATTAAAAGATGAATTCGCTTCTCAGCAACCGATGCATCGGTTAAAGTTACTCGTAAAAGTCTTCTATTTTTAGGATCCATTGTGGTTTCATAAAGTTCTTCTGCATTCATTTCTCCTAAACCTTTAAATCGTTGTACTTTGTAGTTTCCTTTTAAAATCTTTTTCTTTTCCGCTAATTCTTCATCATCTGCTATATAGACTTTTCCTTTATTTCCTTGTTCAATAGAATAAAGAGGTGGGGTTGCAATATAAAGCATACCATTTTCTATTAACGGACGCATAAAACGATAAAAGAAGGTAATGAGTAAAATTTGAATGTGTGAACCATCGACATCGGCATCGGTCATAATAATTACTTTTCCATAATTGGAATCTTTCGGATCAAAATCTGCACCAAGTCCTGCTCCAATTGCGTATTCAATTTGTTTTAGCTCAGCATTGGCTTCAATATCATGCGTACTTGCTTTTTCACAGTTTAAAACTTTTCCACGTAAAGGGAGTATTGCCTGCGTTTCACGATTTCGAAACGACTTTGCTGAACCTCCAGCACTATCTCCTTCCACTAAAAATAGTTCATTTTTAGCAGAATCTCTTCCCGTCGCACGAGCTAATTTCTCACTTAATAGACGTTCTTTTGAATTTTTTCCAGTTCCCTTCCTTGCGGCTTCTCTTGCTTTTCTTGCGGCTTCTCTCGCCACTCTGCTTTTCATAGCTTTTTCTAAAATTGTTAGTGCAATCTCCTTGTTTTCTTCTAAAAAGAATTTTAAATTTTCATAAGTAATGGATTCCGTAACGCTTTTTGCTTCTGGTGTACCAAGTTTTCCCTTTGTTTGCCCTTCAAACTGTAACAACTTTTCAGGAATTTTCAAACTAATTACAGCACTTAGACCTTCTCTTACATCGCTACCTTCTAGATTCGTTTCTTTACCTTTAATTAAATTATTACTTCTTGCATAATCATTGAAAGCTTTGGTAATACCCGTTTTAAATCCTACTTCGTGAGATCCACCATCCGTTGTTTTTACATTATTTACAAAACTTAATATACTTTCGTTATAAGAGTCGCTATACTGCATAGCAATATCAACTTCTATATCGTTTTTGGCACTTAAAAAATGAATGGGTTTATGAAGTATATTTTTATTTTCATTAATATATTCTACAAAACTCACAAGACCATTTTCATAATGAAATTCAGCGTGCTTATTATCTGGAATATCTTCTATTATAACTTTTAAATTAGGAAGTAAAAAAGCACTTTCTTGCATTCTTTCAACAATGGTTGTATAAGAAAACGAAGCATTTTTAAACATTTCGTAGTCAGGTAAAAAAGTAACCGTAGTTCCTGTTTTTTTCGATTCTCCAATTGTTTTTAGAGGACTCTCTACTTGTCCACCGTTACAAAATCTTATATTACTAATTTTTCCGTCGTTGTAAATAGTAACATCCATACGTTTGGATAAAGCATTTACTACACTTGCTCCAACGCCGTGAAGTCCACCACTCACTTTATAACCATCGCTTTCAAATTTACCACCAGCATGAAGTACCGTATAAATAACTTCTGGAGTGGATTTACCTGATTCATGCATTCCAATAGGAACTCCACGTCCATTATCACTTATAGTAATGGATTCATCGTTATTTAGTGTAATTTTAATTGTATCTCCATAACCATTTATTATCTCATCGATCGCATTATCGACAATTTCCCAAATAAGATGATGAAGACCACGTTTATCCGTAGACCCAATATACATCCCCGGTCTTTTGCGAACCGCTTCTAGGCCTTCCAATATTTTAATTGATGAAGCATCGTATTTTGTCATGTTACCACCTTAAATAAGTATAGCATAAAAAAAAGACAGCGCAAAATGCTTCTGTCAAATAAATGTCTTTTCTAATAGTTTTGTTATTTTTAATAAAAAATTGGTTTAACAATTCTTATAACAAATTAGAATAGTCACGATGTAAAAGTTCTTTACTCTTTTCACTTAAGGGATTGTTTAAAAAGTCCGCGTAAATTTTTTGAATTTCTTTATTTCTATAACTACTTTTTATTGTTGAATTTTTATCCTTCTCATACAAACTAGTCATTCTTGATTCAATCATATTCATTTGTTTTTGAATAGGAAGTATAGGCTGGCCAGATCCTCCCACACAGCCATTTTGACAAGTCATTACTTCAACAAATTGATAATCTTTCAGTTTTTCGTATATATTATTTATATTTGAAATCCCAAAAACTACAGCTACTTTTATTTGCATTTTTCCTAAATCTACAACAGCTTCTTTAATAGGTTTGTTTCCTCTTAAATATTCGAATGAAAAGAAATTTATAGGAGCTTCTTTTTGATTTAATAAATAGTAAGCTGTTCTTAAAGTAGCTTCCATAACTCCACCACTTGTACCAAAAATAATTCCAGCTCCGCTACCTCTACCTAAAATAGAATCAAATTCTTTTTCTTCTATTTCTTTAAAATTAAGTCCTTGTTCACGAATTAGCATACATAGTTCACTTGTAGTGATTACATAATCATTGTTTTCGTCTTTTCGAATTTCACTTTTTTTTGAAACACATGGAGTTAAAGATACTGTGACTATATCTTTTGGATTTAAGTTCTTGAGTTGTGCAAAGTATTGTTTTATTATTGCACCTTGCATTCCAATAGGGCTTTTACAAGTTGATAAATGTTTTAAATCTTCTGAATGGAATTTTTCCATATTTAAAGTCCAAGAGGGACAACAAGAAGTATACATAGGCAAATTTTTTCTTGTTTTCATTCGATTTATGAGTTCTGTTGCTTCTTCCATAACAGTTAAATCTGCTCCAAAGGTAACATCAAATACATAATCAAATCCAATTTTTTTTAAAACACTCACTAATTTTTTTTCTAGAAATTCTCCAGGAGCATAGCCAAACTCATCTCCAATAGCTACTCGTACAGCAGGACTAATACTAATGGTCGTTATTTTTTCTTCATCATTTATATTCGCTAATACTTCTTTATAATTGTATTTTGGAACCAAAGCACCCATAGGACACGTCATAATACATTGACCACAATCAATACAAACATCTACTCCCAAGTTATTTTTCATTTGACACGTTTTTAAACATTGACCACAATCAATACATTTTTCTTCTATTCTTTGTAAAGCATTATTCTCTTCATTAATAAAAACTTTTGCCATACTACCTACTTTCTTCTATTTTCACTGATTAATTCCATATCTTTCGTTAATTGTTTTATTCTTTCAATAATTCTTCTTGCTTTTACTTTGTCTACACTCGTCTTACTAATAGATAAGTTTTGTTCTAATTCTGTAATAGATAAATTAGATGTAAAAAAAGTCGTTTTCTTTTTATCCATTCTTGTTTGCAAAATTGTACCTAAAACTTCATCACGGCCCCATTCGGTTACATTTTCAGCACCTATATCATCAAGTAAAAGAATATTTACAGTCATATAGCGATGCATTTTGTATCCAAAAGCATCAAAATCTTCTTTTAAAGAACGAAGAGCTTCTGGAAAATAAACTATTTCTATAGAAACGTTTTTGTTTATTTCAAGTTCATTTAAAAGAGCTGTTAGAAGATACGTTTTTCCAGAGCCAAAACTACCATGTAGATACAATCCTTTCTTATTTCTTGAAACATCGTATGTTTCATAAAATTGATCCATCCATTTAATAATTTCTAATTGTTTTTTATCTTGAGTATCAATATCTTTTATATATATTTTTTTATTTAATTTTTCTTCTTTTTCAAAAACTTGTTTTTGATATTTACAAGGAACGTAAGTGAAATATACCTTTTTATCTTTTCGTTTTGGGACTTCTAAATGTCCTGGATAGGCATGTTTGCACATAAAAAAACCTTTGCAATTTTGGCATTCTTTTTCTGCTTCGATTGCTCTTTGTAATTTGCTTGTCATTTTTATGGCTACTTTTGGTTCTAGTTTTAAATTTTTTACTAAAGCAACAAAATCTTTGTCTACACATGCACTTTTAAAATTTTTTTCTAAATCCAAAACATCTATATTTTTGGTTGTTAGTTCTTTTACTAAAGGCATTCCTTTTTCACGTCCTATCTATTTTTTCATGAGTTTTTTGTAATTTCAAATATTTATATTTTATTTATATTTATTTAGAATACTAGCTAGTTCTTCTGTTTCTTCTTGACTCATGGATTCACTTTCTAGTTTTTCGTTAAACCATACGGGTTCAGCCATTTTCACTTTGGAGTTGTTTATTTTCTTACTGTATTTCTTGTGTTCTTTTTCCGCAACATTCATAGCATCTTCAGCTGTTTCAATATTCAATCGTTTCCATTGCCCTGCTATAGTTTCAACAAACGCTTGATTGAGTTTATTATCATTCTTTTTTAATACATAATCAATTAAAACATTTACAACCGCAGGTTTTAAATTTAGATCAATTAGCAACATTTCTAGTAGTTTTAAATCTCGACTTGTAGGGCTAGCCCCTTTGTATTTGCTTTTTAAAAAATCATATGGACTGGTGTTTTCAAAAACGCCTATAATTTTGCCTCGATTGGTATTATTTCCTACAGGATTTTTTAAATATTCTGGTTGTGTACGATACACAAGTGTTGGTAATTTTCCATTATTATTGTATTGATAATATTTTCGAGCGGTTTTCCGCAATTCTTCTTTATCAATATATCCTTTTTCGTTAAGAACAAGTCGCAACAACTCTGTCATTTTTAAAGTATCTAAATTGTATATAAAAGACAAACTATTAATTAACTCTTTTAATTTTTTATTTAAACTTCTTTCATTTAAAATACCTTTTGGAATTGAAGAAAACAATAGATCAAAATCGACTTGATCTTGCAAATTTAAATTTCCCTCTTTTTTTCCTATAGCTTCAAAACTCGTTTGACTTGTTGCTTTATACGTTGTATCCAAAGAAGAAGTAATATCTTCATATTCTTTTAAGTCAACTTTATATTCTTTGTACTCCGTCTTTAACAGTTCATACTCATATTTACCTAAATTATTGTATAGAATAACACTAAATATTGGATGAGCAAAAAATTCTTTGGGGCTTAAGGGAGAATAGAGTTCATAGACATAACTGTTTAAGTCCCCTATTTTTAAATAGGTTTTTAAAAGTCCAATAGCTTCTAAAGAAATTCTAGCTTTTTTTATTGTTTCTAAATCACTTTTTAATAAGCTCATTAAATGATGATGATTATAATCCATACTAACGAGTTCTAAACGATCCAAATCCCTCCATAGAGTTAAATAAAGACTTACAGCTTCATAGCCAATTACAGGTTCGTATAAACTAATCAAATTCTTTCGTTCTTTGTCTGTAAGTAAAGTTTTATTTACTACTATATACTTATCGGCTGGAAGTAATGTAATCATTTTCATAGTTTACACCTCAAAACTTTACCTCTTTATTATATCGTAAAAAAAGAAAGAAAAAAAGGGTTTAAAACCCTTTAACATGCCTCATCACAATCCACTTCATAAACGGATTCAATTAATTTTATAAAACGGTTCGATAGTTCTTCTTGTTCTTCCGTGGTTAAATCATCATATCCACTTGCTTGAGTTTCTACAGTTCCTACATGAATATCTACAATTTTACCATTTTTTATAGCTATTAAGGTTGGTGCCAAAATTCTTTTTTCTTTTGTATCGATCTTTTTACCATCTGCATTAATTAAGTAATAAGGTTCCAAAACATCATCCATTAATTCTAATAATTTATAATATCCTTTTGTTCCTTCTTCTTTTACTTCTACTTTATTTTTCTCTCCTAAGGAAAGAGTATCACGCATAGTTTTTACATTCAAATAATAAAGTCGATCTATACTCATATTATTTAAAGTACGTAAAAGTATGGGTAACATACTTCGACACCAAGGACAATCTGCAAATCCAAAATACAAAATACCTGTTCCACTTTCTACTAAAGTAATCGCTTCTTCTTCAGTTAAAATGTCTACAGGATTGTTTTTATCAATTGTAATTTCACGAATTGTTCGACCATCTTTTTCTCGTACTATATTATTTAGACTTTCGTATTCATTTTTAAAACCGATTGCATCAGCATTTTCCACTTTTTCTTCTTTTTTATCTTGAAAAGCAATAATTCCTATTAATATCATAAAAACAAATAATAAAAGAATTATTCCAATAAACATTTTTCTATCTTTATCCATGTTAACCACCTTATCAAAAGTGTAACTTACTTCTTTTCACTTTGCAAGACTTTTCTTCGATTTGGCCCTTTTAGAACATTTCTAGAATTTACTCTACTATATAAAATAGATTTAGCAAGACATAAAGATGCGTCTTTTACTTCAAAATCCTTATAAGAATCTATATAGTTTTCTAAACAAACTATAGCAGGTTCTTCTAATTTATATTCATGAGAAACACTATAAACGTATCGGTTTAAGTATTCCATTCCAAGTAATAAAGCTTTATTCCTCTCATCAATTAGGTTTTCATTAAATATAGGTATTCTTTCTTTTTCTAAATTTTTAGAAAGAAGAAATACCGTTCCTAAAAATAATTCTAATTTTTCTTGAATTTCTTCACTACTAAATACCATGGGTAAAGTGTCAAAATTTTCATTTTCTTCAATTAATGTTAACTGATGGGATTTTTTTAATGTTTGCAATTGATCAAATGCTTTCAACATCTTCAAAAAAGTTTCGCTTTCTCGTTCTACATAACTCGCTATTCTTTTTGAAACCTGATTTTTTACTATTTCAAATATTTTTTCTTGTCTTTTTGTCAAATTAAATTGATCATTCAAATTATAAATTATATAATTTTCTAATTTTTCTACAAACTTAATAAAATTCTTATTTGGATACTCTACGCCATTAAAATAAACACAATATCCTAAATAGTCTAAAAAGAAAATAGAAAGGATCGATTGATTTTCTAAAAGAATCAGTTCACTTCCTTGCTCAAAAATTGCCCTTTGATAAGCTTCATCCTCTTTTAAAATATTTATTTCTGTACTTAATTCTTGAGAAATTTGTTTGTTGATTACTAAACTTGAGAGTTGATTCCATTCTGAATTTCCAACAATTGAATTTTGAAGCTTTTCTATTTTTTTCAAAAATGGCTTAATACGATATACCACGTACCCATCTACTCTTAATTTTTTTCGATTCAGTAATTCTATTTTTAAAATATATGCGTAATAAGGATCCCGATATTGAATTATATCTGCTTCTATAAAGTTTTCCATTTGGCGAATTCTTTCTTGATTCAATTGATTAATAAGAGAATCGTTGTAAACGAAAGTATGTAAATAAAATAGGAAAAGTTTGCCAATCAAGTGATAACTATTCGATAAGTTTTCATATTCGTATTTGTTTAAAATTTCTTCTAAAGAAAAATTAGAAAGCCACGTAAGGTAATTTTCAATAAATGTTTCAAAAAGATTTTTCGTGTACATGTGAAAAGATGTTTCAATTTCTTCTGTTAGTCCTCTATTTAAATGTTGGTCAAACTCTTCTTTCACTTTCATTAAATCTAAAGCTTCTTTATGAAAATTGTTTATTTGATTTTGAAAAGAATTTTCTGTTTTTGACTCTGAGACTACAGGATTAAAATGCGTTTCGTAAAAAGCATATTGCCCACTTTTCTCTTTGTACAAAGCGTTTTTATATAATTCCATACTACCACCTAACTTGAAGGTAGATTTTATTATATTGTCTTTCTTATTTTATTGCAAGTTTATTTTATAAAATTATTTATAATTTTTTTATAGAATTTTCATTATCCAGTTGTACCACTTCAAACAAAAAATTTTTAAATTTATTTGTTAAATATTTTTGTGTGGAAATAGCTGTTTTTTCTGAAATATGAAATAAAGAAGGAAAAGAACCAATTTCTGAATATGTGTATATTCCTGAAATAAATAAAAGCATTATTAATTCTGAAACCGAAAAATAACTCATTGTGAAGTCTATATCTTTTAATAAATAAGTTGCATAAGGATGCTCAACACAATTTTGTAGCATATTTATGTAAATAACTTTAAAAGTATCTTTTTTCATTTGAAAAGAACGATTTAATTGAGTTTGAATTTGTTCTTTTTGATCTAAAAATATCAAAGATTGAACTTCATTAGTTAAAGAATAAAATACATTTTTTCCTTTTTGTTCTTTTACAATTATTCCTTGTACAATCATTTTTTTCATTATAGCATTCAACCCAGAAGCACTTATATCTAATTTTTCACATAATTTTCCATGAGTTAAATTGGTCTCTTCATTAACTAAATAAACGATTTTTCTTCCATATTTAGAAGAAATTGCATTTATTTTCCTTTCCAAATTTACAATTTTTTCATTCTTAAAAGAACGATTTAATTGGGTTTGGATTTGTTCTTTTTGAGCTAAAAGTATCAAAGATCGAACTTCATTGGTTAAAGAATAAAATACGTTTTTTCCTTTTTGTTCTTTTATGATTATTCCTTGTGCGATCATTTTGTTCATTATAGCATTCAATCCAGAAACACTTAAATCTAATTTTTCACATAATTTTCCATGAGTTAAATTGGTCTCTTCATTAACTAAATAAACGATTTTTCTTCCATATTTAGAAGAAATTGCAATTATTTTCCTTTCCAAATTTACAATTTTTTCTTTCTTAAAAGAATCCACGCAATTAAGTCCCCCCTTTAGAAAACATAGCCTATTATACTCCTAAATAAATATAAAGCAAGGAATAAAATTACATCTTGTTAGTATATCTTTTTACCTTTTCTATTTTTATGGTATATCCAATTGGCCCGAGTATTTCTAGTAAACTTTGTACACTTGGCGAATGACTTCCGTTTTCAATACGAGTAATTTTCATTCGAGAAACTCCTGCAAATTTTCCCATTAAATCTTGCGTCAAATTGTTTTCTTTACGAAAACGAATAAATTCTTTTATAAAAATCTCATTTAATTTTTTTGGATCATACGATTCGTCAATATAACTTTTATCAAAGTCCATACCCAAACACCTCTTTTTTGTTTATTTGTATATATTGTATCATATTTGATACTCGATATGTAAACTTATCTTGTATTTTATGTTTTTTCTATTTATAGTGAAATTGTAGTAAATAAATAATTTGGAGGAAATTAAAATTATGAACTTAAATCAAATCAATGAAAAAAACAGAAGAAAATTAAATCGACCAATTACAGGAATAATTCAAGAAGATAGAATATGGGAACAATGGTACGACCAAGAAGCTTTACAACAAGAACTTCCTAAAATGAGCCAAAAAAACTATTTAATCGAATGCATTCAAAATGACCCTATTAGAATTATATTAAACAATAGAAACCAAAAAAAATTTACAGTTGCTGAATTTTTAAACAAAATTAATTTATATGAAAAAGCTTTTACAGCTTTAAATTTAAGTGTTGGAGACATCATTTGTACTATAGGTTTACAAACTCCAGAAATGTATTTTATAAAATACGCAGCTACTAGTCTTGGATTGGTAACAAGTCATTTAAATGTATTAGATGCTGCCATAACAGATAATGAAATAAATCGTTTGTATTTACAACTTGAAAATGTGAATCCAAAAATGATTTTCACTTTGGATATTTTAGAAGATAAAATTCATGAAATAGTAAACAATGAAAAATTTTCAAACGCTTTTAAAGTATCAATGCCTTTTACCTACTCGACCTCTATTTTTAATCCTGAAAGATTTATTTTAAGTCTCAAAACATTAAAAGATTTTTTATCAGGAAAAAGAATTTATAATTCTGTTTCCTTAAATGAATTCCTAAATTTAGGAGTAAATATTAAAAAGGAAAATATTAAAGAAGTGTATTTTCCTGGAATGCCTTGTAATATTTCTTTTACTAGTGGAACTACAGGAATAAACAAAGCTGTTGTTTTGAGTCATGATGCCAATAACGCTCTTCCTTTCCAACAAAAAATCGGAAAATTTGGTTATGAGAAAGGAACAACAAATTTAGCTTTAGTTTTTCCATTTTTGGCTTTTTGGGATGCAGATATTGTCCATGCAGTTTTATGTCAAGAAGGCGAAAATATTATTGAAACTTCACTGGATTTTAAAAAAATTCCTGAGTATTTCAAAAAATACCAACCCAATATGGGAATTTGGAGTCAATATTTATGGAGTTCTTTATTAACCCTACCTGATGAGGAACTAAGAAAAGCGACAAAAAATTTAAAACACGCGATCATCGGAGGAGCAAGATGTGAAGTTAATGCTGCAAAATTATTTTATGAAAAAACTGGTGTTATTCAAACTTGTGGTTTTGGTGCAACAGAAGTAAATACAGCTTTTAGTGTTCCACATCCAGACTGTGTAAAATTAGGGTCAGCTGGTATTCCCCAACCTTTTAATAATGTTAAAATTGTGGATGATTCTTTTAACGACGTTACTTATAATATTCCAGGTAAATTATTTATTACAGGACCTGCATTAATGAATGGATATTACAAAAGAGATGATTTGACCAAAAAAGTACTTTATACTGATGAAAAAGGAATCACGTGGTATAACACTGGAGATTATGCCATTCTTGACGAAGATGGATGTTTAACGGTTTTGGATAGATATATGGATTCTATTGAAATACATTATAAAAATAAAACAAAAAAAGTAAATCCACTTGACATTGCTGAAATTATTCGAAAAGACCCTAATACAAAAGATATTAAAATCACCTGCCACGATAACAATCAAAAATTAGTTTTGCACATTTCTTTCGACACTTCCATTACTAATTGTTCCAACGAAGAAGCTTTAGAAAGTGTTTTGAATACAATAAAATCCAATTTACCTGAAGAAGAATGGCCAACTATTATCAGCGTATATGAAGAATTTCCTAAAACTCCAGTTGGAAAATCAAACTATCCTTTATTACAAATTTTTGGAGAAGAATTAAGTAGTCAAACGAGTAAAGAAGAAAAACTAATCGTTATAAATCCAGAAAGTATAACTTTAAAAAAGAAAATGAAATAATATCTATTTTCTTTTTTCTATGTTATAATTTTATTAAGATAGGTGGTTAAAATGGAAAATGGAATTTTTTTCTCAGTTATAAGTTTTGTCTATTGTATATTTGCAATGGTTTTGTTCTTTTCAAAAGATAAAATAAAATCGAAAGAAAATAAAATATATAGTATTCTTCTTATAACCAATTTAATTGGTTTGTTTATTGAAGTAATCCCAATTACTCTAGGAATTCGAAATTTAATTTCTATGAGCAATACAACTTTGATTTTTTTATTAAAATTACTTCTTATATATTTCATAACATGGACTTTACTTTTTACCGATTATGTATTAATTGTTTCAAAAATGAAAGAAAAAACTATAAGTTTTTTTAAAACAATCGGTGTTATTTTAGAAATCATAAGTTCTATTGTTGTATTATTTCTCCCACTAGATTATTATATAAACAATGGGGCTGCGTATAGTTATGGTACTTCAGTAAATTATTGTTATTTATTAGCTGGGGTATTAATAAGTCTTTGCATTATTTTTTTACTTTTAAATATTAAAAAAATACCTTTAAAAAAATATTACCCTCTACTTGTTTTTCTTCTATTAGGTACTATTATTATGATGATTCAATCTAAATTCCCAGAATTAACTTTAATGTCTTCTCTTCATACCTTTGTAATTTTAGTCATGTTTCATTCTATAGAAAATCCAGATTTAAATTTAATTAATGAATTGGAAATCGCAAAAGAACAAGCAGATAAAGCCAATCAAGCAAAAACGGAATTTTTATCCAGTATGTCTCACGAAATAAGAACGCCACTAAACGCTATTGTAGGTTTTAGTGAATGTATGTTGCCTTCTACCGATTTAAATGAGATAAAAGGTTTTGCAAAAGATATTGTAGATGCTTCTCACAACTTACTAGAAATTGTAAATGGTATTTTAGATATTTCAAAAATTGAAGCCAATAAAATGGAGATTGTTCGCAAAGAGTACAATCCTAGAGAAGTTTTTAATTCTTTATGTAAATTGGTACGTCCAAGAATTGGAAATAAACCCATTGTATTTAAAGAAAATATTTCTCCAGATCTGCCAGGTATTTTAAAAGGAGATATGGGAAAAGTTAAACAAATAATTTTAAATCTCCTTACTAACGCTGCAAAATACACAGATGAAGGTGAAATAGAATTTAATGTAACTTGTGTCAATCGGACAGATACAAAAAAATGTCTTCTTTATATTGCTGTTAAAGATACTGGACGTGGCATAAAACAAGAAGATGTAAGTAAGTTATTTAATAAATTTGAAAGAATTGATGAAGATCGAAATACTACTATTGAGGGTACTGGACTTGGTCTTGCCATTACCAAAAGCTTAGCCGAAATGATGGGTGGTAAAATTACAGTTGACACAAAATTTGAAGAAGGATCTGTTTTTCGTGTTTATTTAGAACAAGAAATTATAAGTATGGAAATTCCAGAAAGTCAGTCTGAAGAAATAGAAATCGATTATAGTGCAAATCCTGGTAAGCGAATTTTAATTGTAGACGATTCAAAAATCAATTTAAAAGTAGCTAATCAAATATTAAAACCTTATAATTTTAATGTCACAATGGTGGAAAATGGTTTTGAGTGCTTAGAATTAATGGAAAGTAGTACTTATGATTTAATCTTAATGGATATTATGATGCCAAAAATGAATGGTATAGAAACATTAAGAAGATTAAAGACAATAGAAGGTTTTGATATTCCAGTCATCGCTTTGACCGCTGATGCCATTGAAGGAACCGATGAAAAATACTTAAACGCTGGCTTTGATGCTTATCTTTCAAAACCAATTGATCGATACGATTTGGATCGAATGTTAAATAAATATTTAGGAGGAAAAAATGATGAATAATATTGATTTGTTAAAAGCATACAATGTAGATATTAACGCTGCATTAGAATTATGGGGAGACATGGAGTCTTATAACGAAAGTTTAAAAGAATTCAAAGATTCTTTGAATTCCAAACTTGCAAGTTTGGAAAACTTTAAAAATACAAATGACCTACAGAATTATGCTATTCTTGCTCATAGTATGAAAAGTGAATCCAAATACTTAGGTTTTATGAATGAAGCTGAAATATTTTTAGCCCATGAATTAAATGGAAAAGAAGGAAATAAAGAATTTATAGATAATAACTTTAATACCATCAAAGAGACTGTTCGTAAAATGGTTACTCTGTTAAATTCCTATTTTAATAATGAAGAGAATGGACACAAAAAAAAGATTTTAATTGCTGATGATTCAAATATTATTTTAAATTATTTAGAAAAAAATATAACTGAAGAATATAAAGTTTTAAAGGCGTTTGATGGTAGCGAAGCTATTGAATTACTGAAAAACAATAGTATTTATGCTATTTTACTAGATTTAAATATGCCAGGATTAGATGGATTTGAAGTTTTAAAATATTTAAAAGAAAGCAATTTAATGGATAAAATTCCAGTGGTTATTATTACTGGCGATGATACAGAAGAAACTATAAAAAAGGCGTTTTCTTACCCTATTTTAGATGTTTTAAATAAACCATTTAATGATAAAAGTGTTGATAAAATATTTATTTCTATTAAAAGTTTTTATGAAAATAAAAAAATTAGTGTATAAAAAAATCTAAAAAGAATATACTATTACTAGAAACAATGAATTATTTGTTGTTTCTATATAAAGAAATCACTTACTTCAAAATTGAAGTAAGTGATTTTTTTTAAATTGCTTTTCAATTAAATGATAAGGATAGCCTCTTTTGTCTATAGCATTTAAATTTAAATTTAAATTTTTTATAACTTTTATAAGGTCATCGTATTCTTTTTTTATTTCTTTGGTATACTTTTTAATTTCAATTTCAATAAAATAACCTAAATTCTTTACATAATCTAAAGCTACTTCGTATTTATTTAAATAAAAATACGTAATCCTAGTCTTATTTACTGTAATTAATTTTTCAATTTCTAACGCTTTAAAAATTTTTTTTAATGATTCTGTATCATCTATTTCTACTTCATATTCATCGCAATGCACGTCATACCATTTTTTATAATTTAAAATCGATTTATTTCCCCTTTCTCCAATTCGTAGCCATTCACTTATTTTCTGTTTAGTCTCTATTTTTTCTTTATTGACAAAATTACGATTACTTGGTTGATAATAGGTATCCAGTTGTCTTGATTCTTCTTTAAAAATTGCATTTTCTTTCATAAATTTTTCTAAATCTGTATATTCTTCTTCGGTTATTTTAATTTTTATTTCAGTTTCAATATTATTTTTTTCTACACCAATATATAGCAAATCACTTATTCGACAAGACAATATTTCACTTAATTTTACAATCAACTCCAAACTAGGTTCTGTGCGATTTTGTTCCCAACTAGAAACGGTTTTATCACTTACAAATAATTTTTCAGCAAGTTCTTGCTGGGTTAACTGTTTTCTTTTTCTAAAACATGCTATTTGATTACCAATATTCAAATTTATCACCTATTTCATTGTAACATAAGAATTAAAAATGTTTTCTCTATAATTTGTAGAAATTTAAAACATAAAAAAAAGTAGATTTTTCTACTTTTCACAAGTAATTCCCATTTGTTTATACAAAGCTTCAATAGTTTCTAATTTTACTTTACCATCTTTAATTAATTGGCTATTTGCTGAATCTACTTCAATCATTTTAGCGGTATTAATTTTATTGTAATCAATGTTTGTAGTACTTGTTAAAACATTTCCATCAATACTTACGCTATAATTATAATGTTCAATGTCTTTATAAGGTTTGTATTGTTCTTCCACAGTTTCTTTGTATGTTTCTAGTAATTCTTTATTTTCACTTGTAATTTTTTCTGTAGATTTTACGATATCCACATTTTCTCCAGTATAAAGTACTTCATATTGTAAATCCAATGAGGCATCATTTTGATTCATTGTTCTTGAACATTTCATAGTTTTTTGTTCAGCACCACAACCTACACTTAGTAAAACCGTAAAGCAAGCTACTAATGCTACTATTATTTTTTTCATATTCTCACACTCCTTATAATTACTATACCAAAATGTATGTCAAAAGAAAAGAAAAAACACTTTTTTTCATTCATTTTGTACTAATAATTCATATTCATCCAATAATTTTTCTAAATAAAGAAATGCATTTTCGTAAATTTCTTTATTTGCTAAATCAATACCTCCTATAGCTAAAGTTTCTAATGTTGGTTTTGCACCTCCAATAGTTAAAAATTTTAAATAATTTTCTATATTTCCTTTCTTTATATTTTTATTAATTACTAAAGCTACAATTTTTCCAATAGCGTATTGAAAATTATAATAACGGTGGACATCATAAAAGAAATGAATTCTTGTTTGCCATAAATATTTTATTTCTTGATCTGGCGTTAAATTACTATAGTATTCTTTAAATAATGTTAAAAATGTTTCATTTAAGGTATCTTCATTTACATACCCTTCTTGTTCTATTTTTGTTAACATTCTTTTTTGGAATTCAAAAAACATTGTTTGAAAAAATATACTGGCGACTGTCTTATCTATAATTTGTTCCAAATGAATGATTTTATTTTCTTTTGTAGTAACATTATACATATACTCTTCCACTAAATCTTCATTAACTGTAGATGCAATTTCGGAGAGAAAAATTGAAAAATGAAAATTTTGAAACTCTTGATTCTCTTTAATCATTAATCCATTTACTGCATGACCGATCTCATGCCCTATCGTTGCAACTTCACGAAAATTTTCTTTGTAATTCATTAAAATCATTGGTTTTGTATAATTACGCCAGTGATATCCACCTGAAAATTTATGCTTTTTAGGATAAGGATCTATTATGCCACCATTAATTACTTTATCTAAATAGATTTCATACTCTTTTCCTAAATCCTTTAACGCTTCTTTTACAATAAATAATCCTTCTTCAAAAGAATATTTTGGATTGTACTCACTATTAATATTCATATCATAAAAATGAAGTTCTTCTATACCTAGTTTTTGTTTTTTTAAATCAATATATCGATTTAATAGAAAAATATTTTCATGAACAGAACATAGTAGATTTTCATATATTTTTGTATCCAAATCCTCTTTGATTATCACTTCTTCTAAAATACTTTTGTAACCATTTTCTTTAGCAATATCAAAGCACATTTTGTATCTCATATTAAAAAGATTACAAATACTTTTATTCACATTTTTTAAACTTCCCATATACGTTTTAAAAATTTTTTCACGTATTTCTCTATTTTGACTTGTTATGTATCGATTGTAAATGCTTCCATTTACTTTTAGCTTTTCCTGATTTATCTCTATTTCTTCTAAAGGCATCTCCACTTGCATAATAGTATTATAAAGACTATTAACCTGACTAATTAAAACATTTTCGTTAGAAATTACATTACTATTTATTGTATGTTCTTTTAATCGTAAAACTTCATAAAAATGCATTCGATAAGACTTTACTTCTGGATGTTTCTTTAAATAAGTATCCAATGGTTCTTCTATTTTTAAAATTTCTTCATTTATTCTATTTTTTATAGATTCCAATTTACTTTTCTCAAAATAAACCTTATTTTTGTACTCCAAAAAATTGGCATTTGAAATGTCTAAATCTGAGTTTAATTCTGCATACGATAACAGTTTTTCAGCCATTAAGCTAAGTTCATAATATTTCTTTAATTGTTTTTCCAATGAATAATTTTTCCTATTATTTTCAAAAGTAAATATTTCTTCTTGAAAAAGTTTTACTGTCGATAAAAATTCTTCTAAAGAAGAAAAAAAGTCACTAAAATCCCATTTTATTTTTTTCAAAGGAATACCTTCTTTCTTTTTGCTACATTTTGAGTTGGCTACCCTGTTTGTAAACCATATTCTGAACACATTTCTATATATTCTTTCATTGAAACTTTATTTATAAACTCTCCATTTTTATAACAATATTTATAATAATTTATATTAAGACTTTTATTAGCATTTGTACCAAATTGCTCTTTGTTATTAGAGACATACCACAGCTTTGACATATATTATTTTCTATTTTTTTTACTCAAATCATTTCTAATATTATTATTTGTTTACTAGAGACATTATAACATTTTTCTACAAGCAAAAAAAGATAAAAAACTAGATATAATTTAGTAAATTTTCTAAAATGGGAACATTGGGATTGTTATTTACAACTTTTTATTTATTAACGGACAAAAATTGAATAAGGAGAAACTAATTCGGCAATCATTACTATTTTTAATTTTTGCTCTTTATTTGATTTTTTAGATGTTTTAATGGCGCAAGCCTTATCTACTCTGCCTTTTAAATAATCCCCTAAACTTTTTCCTTATGAATTACCAATTGCAATTTCATAATCATTAAGATTTATTTGTAACTATAGCATATTTTGAACTTAACACATTAATAAATTAATATTACTTCATGCTTTTTTATCAATAGAATAGTAACTAGAACACTTAGGAATATTATTTAATTCTGATATAGTTGAGGTCAATAAAAGATACACTTTTTCTTTATTTTTACAAAATGGCTGTACCTGATTTAATGGATGAATATAATGTTCCAGCATATCCCAAACAAAAATAACCGACATTTGCTTCTTCTTGTTTCTCATTATTCTAAACCTATTCTCGAAATATAGGTGAATTTATAAATATTGCATGTTCGCTTGTTTAATTATTTATAATATGCTACTATTTTCTAGGAATATTTGGTTAGTTTGGGTACTATTCTCCTTTACTTTTAAAAGTGGAAGGAGTCGAAATTATGAGAAAATCAGAGAAATAATCTTTGTACTATCATAATACTCCTTATTATTGTGATTATAATCATATTAATAAAAATAGTACCAACTTTATAAGTCGGTACTAAATCAAAAACATTTTGGAATAGTACCTAACTCTTCAAAACTAGGTATTCCTTTTTTATTTTATGCAAGTTTCCTTGACATATTCATAATAACATAAAAAAAGACTTTTGACAAGTCTCTTATCTAAAGTTCGAATAGTTCGAACAGATTGTCCAATGGTACGGACAAATAGTATATCCGAAACCTTAGAAATAGTTGATAAACAACTAATCACTAAAATTATAATAACATAATTTTTAATAAATTAAAATATTTTTTATTTAATTTGTTCACATCTATTCTTTAATACTCTAATTAGTTTTTTATGCAATTGTTGTTCTAATGTTTCATCATTATCCTTTGTTAACGTACCGTTAAAACATAATTCTTGGAATCTATCGTTATATAATCCTGAAACTACTTCTGTTAATTCCCAACCATATTTATTAATAATTGGTTTAAACATTTCTAATTTATAATCAGCTAATGTTATAAGTGGTTTGGTAGCACCTAACCATCTCATTGATTCTTCAACAATTGCTTTACTTATCCCTAAACCTCTACATTTATCAGAAACATATAATGTACATATTTTTTGTTCTTCCTCGTCTCTTTTTAAACAAGCCATGGAAATTATTTCATTATTATTTTCAGGATTTCTAACAAATAATATATTTCGTTCATCACCATTTATAGTTGCTGGTAATTGTTTAGTAAAATACCATTCTTTATGTTTTGGGTAATCATCACAAATAAAATCTGTTATCATATAAATTTTTGTGGCAAGTTCCATAAATTCTTCTTTCGGAATAATCCCTACATATTTTTTTAAACTCTCAATATTTATCATATTAGCTTTTCCCCCTCTCAAAATTTGTTGTTTATAATACCACTTTTTGCCATATTTGTCAATTTATGATATAATACTTACGCAGGAGGGGATTAAATGGATAAAAATCGTAGAAATAGAATTGCTATTATTTCAATAATGACATATTATGCTAGACAAATATTCGATGAAACTAAACTTTATAAATTTAGAAAATCGCCATTGAGAGATGAATTACTTAACAAAAAAATTTACGTATATTCTGCCAAAGAAGATAAAGCAATTATTGGATATTTTAAAGTAAGCGATATTTTAAATGGTAACACAGATGAGATTTTACGTGCTACAGGATATGATAAGAGACAAGATGGTCATGAAATAGTTGAATATTATGGGAAAAATAATCCGAATTGTTACGCTTTACATTTGTATGATGTTACTGAATTTGAAGAATATTTATCATTAAGAGATATGAGAAGTATTTCAAAAAATGCTGATATGCCACAATACATTAAATTTATTTATGATAACGATCCATTATATGAGGTTATTAGAGAATGGGATGAAGCATTTAGTTTAGATGGAAACTTATGTGACAATCCTAGCAAAACAAAACAAATAATATTGCAAAAAGCTAGAATGAAAGGAAGCAAATAATATGGAACACGAAATGAAATTACAACCTGAGTATTATAATTTTATACTTAATGGTACTAAAAGAATTGAAATAAGACTTTTTGATGAAAAAAGACAACAAATTAAGATTGGAGATACAATTAAATTTTTAAAAGAACCTGAATTGAATGAGTCATTTAACGCTAATGTTGTTGGATTATTAAGATACAACACTTTTGAAGAAATGTTTAGAGATTTTGATATTTCTGTTTTATCTGATAAATCTATGACTAAAGAAGAATTAATTGGCGTTCTTGAGCAATTCTATACTAAAGAAAAACAAGAACAATATGGTGTTTTAGGAATTAGAATTGAATTAATATAAAAGATGGCAATGAGAATTTATCATCTCTCAAAGTCATCTTTTTCTTTGCTTAAATCTAATTCTTCAACGTCATCATCATCTAAAACCTTATCATCATACATATCATTAACAACATCAATATATTTATCATCTTTATCATACCAACTATGAAGTTTATCGTATAAAAAAGATATTAGTTTTTCAAATTTATCTTTCCAATAATCTAGTGTATTTTTTAAATCTTGCATTTTAGATTTTAAAAATGATATTTCATTATCTTTTTCTTTAATTGTATCATTTAAAGTTTTAACTCTTAAATTGAGTGCCTCATTATTTTCAGTAAGAGTTTTAATCTTATTATTTTTATCTTTTAATTGTTCGTTAGCATTAACTAGTGTATTAGATAAAGTTTGTACCTCCATTTCTAGAGAATACCTCTTTCATTGGTTTTATATAATATCATTTTTTAAAGATTTGTCAATTCCCTGATTAGAGAATACATAGTACTTAAATAGTTTTTATATAATCTTCAAATTCAGATAATTTAATCTTATTAGATAAATTTTCAATAAAGACTTCATTAGAATAATTGAATATTAAGAAAGTTTTATCTTTTATGATAATTCTATTAGGTTCAATATAAGTTAAATTAGTTCTATCAATTTTTCTTATATTACCATTTATGATTTTAGGTGTTGTTTTAGCAAACTCACATATAAGCTCTAACTTCTTTCTTAACGATTCTTCAATAGGTAATTCTTCTTTAATAATATTTACCATAATACCATCCTTTCTTTTAGGATAGTTTTTAACAACAAAAAAACTAATCCATTTCTGAATTAGTTATTTATCAAACTCAAACTATAAAAGTTCGAGCAGAATTCCTTTTGGTAGCGCCGGGGAGATTCGAACTCTCGACCTACCGGGTATGAACCGGTTGCTCTAGCCAACTGAGCTACAGCGCCATAAAGAACAATATAATAATAACATATTTGTTTAATGCATGCAATACCAAACTCCTATTATTTTTTTATAATTAATTCTCTTTTTTGAATAAGTTCTTCTTCCATTTTTACTTCTTCCGTGGGCAAAACAATTGTTTCGCTCATAGTTTTTTCAATTTCTTCTTGCAGCGTATTCATTTTTTTTATAACTTCTAAATTTTCTTCATGTATTGCTTTTGTTGAATTTTCCAAATCTGTCCATTTTTTAAACAATTCTTTCTTTTCCTCTTCTAAAAGTTTTATTTCTTGCTTTGCTTTTTTTATCTCATTTGTACTATTTGTAACAGAATAAGTTGGAAAGCCAAAAACAAATAAAATTCCACTCATGCGATTTAAAAAATGATGTTTCTTTTTAAAAATAATGTTTTTTTCGTGTTTTTCTATACTTTGTGTAAACTCATTAATTTTATCTTGTTTTTCTGAGATTAATTGCAAAATTTTATCACTTTTTTCTCTAGTTTCAGATAATTGGTTCAAAAGCAACTCTTCTTTTTTTCTTGCAATTTCTAATTCCTCTTTCAAAACGGCAATACGTTCTAAATTTCTTTTTTCTTTTTCTATCATATAATTATCCCCTTTAGTAGTATAACAAGAAAAAAGAGTTTTTTAAACTCTTAAATCCATCTAGCAATATAAATACTTCTAGTTGTATCTTCTTCATAATGGTTAAAAATAGCAATAATGTTTTCAACAACTATTCGTAATTTATTTTTATATGTTTTTGTTACTTTTACATTAAAAATTTCTTTTTGCATTTTTCTTCTAAATAAATTATCATCAATGTATTTTCCCAAAACATAATCAATTTTTTTTACCATTTGCATCTCTTCTTCTTTTTTTATATCAGCTTTAAATATAAAATCCTCATATATTTTTATTAACTTTTCACTTACCATATCTTCTTCAAAATATTCAAAGTTAATAATACGATAGAAATTAGGACAAATTTCTAGCACGGCTTTATTTTTGTTCATCCTATAATACCCTCCCACTATCATATAATCATGATACTACAACTTAAATTTTTTGTAAATAGTTTCTAAGTATGTTATAATGAAGCCATAATAGAAAGAAGGCTTTCCATGGGAAAATTAAAGTTAAAAAAAGATATTGCAGTAAAAGGAATTATTGTATTTATAATTTTGGTTGTTGGAATTATTTTAGGTCTTAATTTTTATAATGATTACAAATACAAACAAACCTTTGAATACAAATTAATTGAGCATGGATATACATTAGAGGAAGCTAAAAATTTGGTTAACTTTTATAAAAAAGATGAAATTTTAAATGCTCTACTTATAAGAGAAAAAAATTCATATATTTTAGAACTTATAAAAGAAAAGTATTATATACACAATAATTTGGATCGATATATTACTTATCATGAAAAAAAGCCAGAGTTCTCTAATACAGATGTTATAGCGATTGTAAACGTTTATGCCGATTATAAACATTATGAACACGATATTGAAACCGATATTGAAAAAGGAATTTTATTAAATGTTAATAAATATTATACTTTACCAGAAGATTTTACACCTATAGATATTTCTGATATTAGTCTTCGCTATTCCTACTCGGGTAATAAAATTACTAAAGAAGCCAACGATGCTTATGTTTCTATGTGGAACGCTGCAAATCGTGCTGGTTTTACCTTAATTGTAAATTCTAGCTTTAGAGATTTTGCATCACAAGATAGAGTTTATAATAATATTAAAGCAAGTAGCGGTATGAAAGAAGCCGATAAAGTTGCCGCAAGACCTGGACACTCAGAGCACCAAACAGGACTTGCCATTGACGTATTTGAAGTAGGAAATCAATCTACAGAGACTTTTAAAGATTCTCCCGCTTATACTTGGCTAAAAGAAAATGCTCATCTCTATGGATTTATCGAGCGATATCCAGAGAATAAAGAGTATTTAACTGGATACAGTTTTGAAGCTTGGCACTGGAGATATGTTGGAGAAGATGTTGCTAAAATAATCCATGATGAAAACATAACTTACGACGAATACTACGCTTATTACATAGAAAACCAATCTTAATGATAAAAATCTCGTTTTTTGAAAAAAGAAACGATGTTTTTATTATGAAGAGAAAATAAGAATATTTGTACTTCGCTATTTAAATAAAAGATAGTAAAAATAGAATTTAAAAAATATCCTTTTTTGGATATTTTATTTTAAATTATTAATTAATTCTTCTTTTTTCATTGTAGAATAACCTTTAACACCTTGATCTTTTGCTATTGCTTTTAATTCTGTTAAAGTCATTTTACTATAATCTTTTATTTCCTCTTTAGATGACACTTTTACTTCCTCTTTTGCTGGACTTAATTTTTGCTCTTCTTTAACTATTGCTTTTTCCACTTGTTTTTTACCGTTTTTTAATGCATCTTTTGCAACATTTACTAAATTAGCAAATCCTACTGCATCATCAATAGCTAATTCTGATAACATTTTTCTATTCACTTCAATTCCTGCAATATTAAGTCCATTAATAAATTTAGAATAACTGATATCATTTTCACGACATCCTGCGTTTATTCTTGTTATCCATAATTTACGGAAATTTCTTTTATTTGCTCTTCTATCACGATAAGCGTACTCTCCGCTATGAAATACTTGTTCTTGTGCTGTTTTATATAATCTATGTTTGCTTCCAAAATACCCTTTGGCTTGTTTTAATACTTTTCTTCTTCTGTTTTTAGAAACAGTTCCACCTTTAACTCTTGTCATTTATAACCTTCCTTACTAGATTACTGACTTGATTCTGTCAGTATCTCCTTTACTTAGTGTTCCTTGTTTTCTTCTGTGTCTAATTTGTTTTGCACTATCTTTATTGGTTTTATGATTTCCACCTGATTTTTTATAAGATAATGTTCCATTCGCACGTTTTTTAAACACTTTACTACTTGCTTTGTGTGTTTTTTGTTTTGGTCCTTTTGCCATTGTAATCCTTCTTTCTTATTTTTCTTTTTTTGGTGCTAAAATGATATACATACTTCTACCTTCCATTTTTGGTTCAGTTTCTGTAATTGCAAACTCACTTAAGCTATCGGCAAATTTTAATAAGACATCACGCCCTAATTCTGTATGAGCCATTTGTCTTCCTTTAAAACGAACTATGCCTTTAATTTTATGTCCTTTTTCTAAATATTCTTTTGCGTTTCTAGAACGAGTATCGAAATCATGCACATCAATTGTTACAGACAAACGATATTCTTTGACTTCTTTATTTGTCTCACGTTGCTTTTTTTGAGCTTCTTTTAATTTTTTTTGTTTCTCGTATTTATATTTATTGTAATCCATTACTTTAGCAACTGCAGGTGTTGCCCCAGCGTTCATTAAAACCAAATCAAGTCCTGCGTAATTAGCAAGTGTTAAAGCATCTTCTAGTTTTTTTAAGCCCATTTGTTCTCCATTTGGTCCTATAACCATCAACTCTGCAACTCTAATTTGTTCATTAATTGGCAAGTCGTTTTTATTATTTGCTATATAAATGCACCTCCATACATTTTAAAAGGTAGATACACTTGTATCCACCTAAAAAAGCAAAAATCACACTATTTTTTGGCTTTCAACCTATTTGCTTTTGCAAATCAGGTGGACTGGATATAAGTCTCTTTCCTTTTTGTAACAACTAGATTATATAGTATATTTTATGTGATTGTCAAGAAGAATTTGCATAAAAATAGATAAAATCTATAACTTTTTTTAATTTGTTTTGTAAAATTCATTAAATAGTTTTTCATATAAAAAAGGAGTATTATTTACTCTCGTAATCCTTCAATATTTTTTTAATTCCAATGTATGGCAATAATGCACATTTTTTTCTATTTCCTTGTTTGTAGATTTCGTTGTATACAATGCCTTCATTTAACACTTCTTCTTTGTATTCTTGTTCATTTACCATTGCATCAAAATTAGCAATATATTCTTTGGCTTCTTCTATTGTTTTCCCAAGTAAATTTGTAATCATAATGGATGTAGAAGAAGTAGAAATCGCACAAGCCTCTCCTTGAAATTTAATATCATTAATAATTCCGTTTTCAATTAAAACATATATATCCAAATTATCAATACAAGATTCATTATTAGAATTCACTTTAATATACCTTTCATCTTCTACGTTTTCTTTATTTTTAGGATTTTGGTAATGATCAAGTAGGATTTCCCTTCTTACATTTTCATCCATTATAACATCTCCTTCAAGATTTTATCTTTATCCATTAGTAATTCCACTAACATATCTACTTCTTCTATTGTATTATAAAAATACAAACTCACTCGAATTGTATTGTTTACTCCTACTTCTTTTTTTAAAATTTTTGCGCAATGATTTCCAGCACGAACACAAATTCCGTATTTATTTAAATAATAAGCAATGTCTTGACTAAAAATGTTTTCTATATTAAAAGACACAATTCCACTATCGCTCTCTAAATTAATTAAATCAATATGTGGTATAGTAATCAATCTATCTACTAAATACTTTCTTAATTTCTTTTCATATGTGGCAATAGTTTCTAAGCCAATGGTTTCTAAATATTTTATTGCTTCTCCAAAAGCAATAACTCCTGCAATATTTGGCGTTCCCGCTTCTAAGCGCGTTGGCAATTCTTTATAATACATCTCATGCTCATTATCGAAAGATTCGTTCATACCACCACCTAAAAGCATAGGCTCTACATTTTCTAAAAGTTCTTTTTTTCCATATAAAACTCCTACTCCAGTTGGTCCACACATTTTGTGAGCAGAAAATGTTAAAAAATCAATATCTAAATCTTGTACATCGGTTTTAATATGCCCGATACTTTGTGCAGCATCTACTACAACAAAAATATTGTTCTGATGAGCAAACTCTACAATCTCTTTAATCGGTCGAATATCTCCAATTACATTTGTAATATAAGCAAGACTAATTACTTTTGTATTTGGCGTAACCATTTTTTTCACATTGTCTAAAGTCACATAATGGTTGTCATCTAAGGGAATATAACTGATTTTGATTCCATTTGTATTTGCTAGAGCAAACCAAGGCAAAACGTTTGAAGCGTGTTCTGATTTCGTAAGTAGAACTTCATCTCCTGGTTCTAATAAATTCTTAAAAAAGCCACTTGTTACTAAATTCAAACTCTCAGTAGAACCTGCTGTAAAAATAATTTCTTCTAAGTGTTTTGCATTAATAAATTTTCGAACCAAATCTCTAGTATTTTCATATTCCTGATCTACTCTGTATGCAATGTCGTAATCTCCTCTATGACTACTTGCTCCATACTTGCTATAATATTCAACCGTTTTATCAATGACACATTTTGGTTTTAAAGTAGTAGCTCCATTGTCAAAATAAACTATGTCTTGTTCTAACATGGGAAAATCTTCTCTATTCATTCATTTCACCTCCTAGTTCTTTAAATTTTCTTTTTCTATAATGCCTTTTAAAAAGCCTTCCTTGATTAAAGACTCGGCTTTTTCTTTTGTTAAACCTTTACTTTCTAAATAAAAAAGTTCGCTTTTCTCAACAGGGGCAATTGTTGCATTATGAGTTGCATGAATGGAATCGCTTTTCACAACTAAATCTGGCTTTATTTTAATACGATTGTTCTCATTAGTAATTGCTTTTATGTCTTCTAAATAGACATTATTCTTAGTTTCTTCTTCAATTTGACCCAATGCTTGTACAATTAAAGTCCCACCATTTTCAACAGCTCGAACAAAAATTTGATTGTTATTGTTGGACGTATTAAGAGTATTATATATATCAAGAATATTTTCACCCTTGTAAGAACAAGCGTAATGCAAATCAATTCCTGAATCTTCTTCATTCTGAATCGTAATTTTATTTTGGCTATTTTCCACTTGAATCAAAAATTCCAATGTTAAGTGACTTTCCTTTTCTAAATGAATATTTAATTCTTTATTGGTAAAGGTTTTAATTCCACAATATACATTTCCTTTTACAGATAAATTTAAACAATCGGGAAATATATCAATAATTACTTCTTCTTCCTGTAATTGTAATTCTTCTTGTTCTACTATTATTTTATTCACCTTTATCACTCTTATCTATAATGCTTGCCCCAGAAAATCCTTCTTTAAATATTTTTTCTGCTAAATTTATATCTCCTGTTACTTCAATTTTCTTTTGATTTAGGATATGAACATAATTTGGCTTCAAAATATCTACTAACGCTTTTTGGTGTGTAATTATTAAAATACTTGGTTTATAAAGTTCATAGTATTCTTTTAACGAATTTGCTACCAACTTTAAAGAATCCACATCAAGTCCTGAATCAATTTCATCTAAAATAATAAATTTTGGCTCTAACATCCATAGATGAAGAAGTTCCATTTTCTTTTTTTCTCCACCACTCATATTGTAGTTGATATCACGATGGATAAAATCTTTAGGTATTCCTAATTTTTCACAATAACTTATCATTTTACGATTAAATTCTAAAATATTTAATTCGTTTTTTCCCTGATCGATTAAGGAAGTTCTTAACATTTCTGCATTCGTAACTCCTTTTATTTCTACTGGGTTTTGACTTATTAAAAAAACACCACATCTTGCTACGTCGGTCGTATTCATTTGTAACAAATCTTTGTCATCCAAAATAAGTTTTCCTTTACTAACTTCATAATTTGTATCTCGTAAAAGAACTTTGGTAATGGTTGATTTTCCTGCACCATTTTGTCCCATCAAAGCGTGTATTTCACCAGAGTGAATTTCTAAATTAAAATTTTCTAAAATCGTTTTTTCTAAAACTTTTACTACTAAATTTTCTATTTTTAACATACGTAACACCCATAAGTATTGTACCAAATTCTATATAGTAAGTCTAGAAAAGGAAAATCATCTTCCTTTTAATTATTGGTAATTTTATTTTAGAATACACAATAATAATTACTAAATAAATAAAAAGGCTCCCCCTACAAGTTTTAAAAAAATGGAAAGAAAGCAAAAAAGCCTCTAAAATAGAGACTTCTTTTTATTTTTCTTTTACCGATTTAAAAATCTTTTTCCATAAATCTTGACTAGAATAATTTAATATTCCTACTTTGTAAATACGAAGTCCAAAATAGAATAATAAATACGTAACCCCACCACAAATAATAGTGGAAATTACAAGTTCTAATAAGCTAATTTGCCCTAATAGATATATGACTGGAGCAATTAAGAAAGAAAGCATTGGTATATATGCAACTATTTTCACGAACAACGCTCCTTCAAAAGCGGAGGCCATAATCGCAATATAATAGCCAACAAGCAAAATAATCATAAGAGGGGTTTGAAGCTGTTGATAGTCTTCAATATTAGTTGTCATAGATGCAAGAACTCCTGCAACAATGGCGTAAGCTAAGAAACTAAAAATAAACAATAAAAGGATAAATGGTGCACCTTTTAATAATAAATCAAGAACTCCTGTATTTTTAACCATATTTAGAGTATCACTTACATAGCCACTTACTTCTTCTGGTACGGTTCCTACAAAAGATGAGGTTAGAAGTTTTCTTATTAATAAAGCAATCAAAGCATAGCCAATTAAAATAAGAGCCTGCAAGACAACAAAGAGAGTGGAAGAAATTATTTTGGAAGCAAAATGAATTTTTGGTGAAACATTAGAAATAATAATTTCCATACTTCTTGTTGATTTTTCATCGTTGATTTCTGCACCAATCATTTGCGTTAACATCGTAATTAATAAAAAGAATGGTACAATCAAAACAATTATTAATCCACTAGAAACAATATTGTGACCTTCCGCATTTTCTTCTAATTCTGGGTTGGTAACTTCCTTACTTATACTAACATTGCTTGTAAGGGCTGCTATCTCATTTTCTGAAATCCCACTATTTTGTAATACATAGGCTGATTTTATGCCATTTAGACTCGTTTGTAGCAATTGTTCTGTAATAGTTCCTAATGGATCAAAACTTATAACATTTGCTTTAATGTATTCCTCATTTGATAAGGAAATATTTAAAATCACACTATCTTTTTCTTTAATTTCTTCTTTTAATTCATCTATAGATTTTGTTGTATTTTCAAGTTCATAATTTCCTAAATCTTCTAAAGATTGGGCCAACGTTTTAAAATTCTTTTCAAAAAGTGTGTATGCATTGGCTTCATCCACTACATAAATTTTTGTACTATTTTCAAAATCACCACCAAAAAAGCTAATAACACGATCAATATTTACTACCCCAATTAATAATATCAATATTAAAATATTGGCAACTTTAAACCATTTTGTTTTGATTTTCTTTTTTAAACTTTGTTTAATTAAAAATTTCAATTTAGTTTTCATAATTCACTCCCACTTTCTCTAAGAAAATTTCATTTAAAGTGGCATCTTCAACAACAAATTTGGTAACATCTTGGCATTTTTTTATAAATTCAAAAACATTTTTAACATTTTCATCGCTTTTGATTTTTACGACCATTTCGGTTTCGTTTACGAGAACTTCCAATACGCCTTCTACTTTCTTTAAAGCTTCCACATCTATGTGATTGGCTTCAATATGAATATTTTTTTTACGATACTCTTTTTTTATTTGCTTTAACTCTCCCGCTAAAACACTTTTTCCATGTACCAAAACCACTAATTTCTCACAAAACATTTCTACATGTTCCATACGATGAGACGAAAAGATTATGCTAGTTCCCTTGTTTTTTAATTCACGAATCACATCCATAAATTGTTGAACGTTTATAGGGTCTAATCCTGAAAATGGTTCATCTAGAATTAATAATTTTGGTTCATTTATGATGGCTGTAATAAATTGAACTTTTTGTTGATTTCCTTTGGATAATTCCTTTATTTTACGATCTTTGTAATCGGTAATATGAAAACGATCCAACCAATACTCTAACTTTTCTAAAATCTTTTTTTCTTCCATTCCCTTTAAAATTCCATAATAAATGGCTTGTTCTTTTACCGTTAGTTTTGTAAGCAAACTTCTCTCTTCGGTCAAAAAACCAATTTTATCGGTTACAGAATAATCAATTGGCAATCCGTCTAGAGTAATACTGCCTTCTGTTTTATCTAAAAGACCATTAATCATTCGAAATGTTGTTGTTTTTCCAGCTCCATTAACACCCAAAAGTCCAAAGATTTCACCATCTTTTACTTCAAATGTTAAATGATCAACTGCTAGAAAATTGCCATAATATTTTGTTACATTTTCTACTTTTAACATATAACTTCCTCCTAAATAAATTATAACACAATCTATCAAGAATTTGCTTTTTTAATTCTTTTAAATGTTCCTTTTATACGTTTGTGTATAAATTCCCATTTTCTTTTCCATAAATTTATCAATTAATCTTCAACTTTTTTATCAAAACGCTCTTTTAAAATAGCAAAAAGTTTTTCATTTTCTTCCGTAATAGGAACATAGTCTCTATCGTTATTTTCTAAAATCGATTGTAAATATTCATAATAAACGTATTTGATATCGGTTAGTTCTTCTATTTGAAGTTTCGCATGAGTAATGTCCACATTCCAAGGAAGTAAATAAACATCATCAAACACTTTTAAAGTTTGCTCATTATAAAGTTGTTCTCTTTTGATCGTAAATAAGTATTCTAAATTTTCTGGTTTTATATCTATATTTAATTCTTCTTTTAATTCTCGAATTCCAGATTCCAAACTGGTTTCATTGGCAAGGACATGTCCCGCTAAAGATAAAGCCCATAAATTTGGAAATGTCTTTTTATCAGGATTTCTTTTCTGCATTAAAAGTTCGTGTTTATCGTTAATAATCCATATATGAACCGAACGATACCAGTACCCTTTTTCATAAATTTCTTGTTTTGTAGTGCATTTGCCTGTTTTTGTTCCATCTTCATTTAAAATATCTATTTTTTCATCCATTACATCGCTCATTTTTATTCACCAAAAATATAATAGCATAAAGTAAAGATTCTTTTTTGTAAATTTGCAATATATTGACATTTAGTAGTCAATATATTTAAACGGCTATTTTTCTTTTTAGAAGCATCAAAATCAATAAGCTAAAAAAGAAAATGAAGATTCCTATTTTTATTTTCGTATATTTGTATTTTATAGGATGCTCTAAAAATACAGGATAAGAATACAAAAATTGATCGTTCCAAGTTATTTCCACTTCTCCTAATTTATCCTTTTCTTTTACTTTAAAACTTAAAAAATCCAACCCATTGAAATGATAATGAATGGTACTTTGATTTGGCAAATAATAATATATATCTTCTTTACTTTTAATATCGTAGTTCTTTTCATAACTATCAATTATAGATAAAGTTTTAAGAGTTTTTGTTTTTTCTAAAATAGGTTGATAACTATAATTGTTAAAAAAGTAATTGTAAATTGCCAAACTATCCACAATATGATTCGGAAAGCCATTTTCATATTTAGAGCCCGCAGTTATAAGCAAATATTTTACGCCATTAAATTCAGCGATACTGGATAAACAAAGCCCTGCTTTTTTTGTAAATCCTGATTTGGATCCTTTAATGTACTGAACATTCAAATTGTATTTTGAAGAAGGAAAAACCAAGGTACTTTCCAGTTCTAAATGATTGGAAGTCTTATAATTTCTTGTTGTGTATATTTCGTAAAATTCTGGATTTTCAAGTGCAAAAAGGAGTAGCTTTCCTAAATCAGAAAGTGTTGAATAATTCTCTTCTGCATCTTTCCCTACTGGATTTTCATAATGGGTATTTCCCATTTTTAAACTATTAGCTACTTCATTCATTTTCTCAACAAATGAAGAAAAGTCACCATACGTTAAAATGGCAAGTGCTTGTGCGGCTTCTGCTCCACTTGGCAAAAGGGTTCCATAAAGTAAATCCTTATAAGTTACTTTATCGCCTTCCTGAAATCCTGCTTCTGCATAACCATTAATTTGATAAAAAGCCTCTTTTGGAACTGTAACAACTTCATTTAAATTTTTTAATTTTTCTATCGCAACAAGTGCAGTCATGATTTTGGTTAAACTGGCTATAGAAATTTTTTCATCACTGTTTTTTTCATACAAAACTTTATTATCATTTAAATTGTATAATAAAACATTCTTAGCTTGTATGTTTGGTATCTCAATCGCTTCTTCTAAATAAGAATAATCCGTTTTTGCAAAAGCCGAAGGAATTACGGCAAAAAAAAGGAAAAATACACTTATCCAATATTTCATAAAATCAACCCACTTTATTTAAACAATTGTATCATATTTATCCTTTTTTTATAAAGAAGTATTTATAAAATTAAAAAGGAAATTTGTGATAATTTTGAATTTACTAAATTTATTATATTTCAAATGCACTGTTATCTAAAAAAATGCAACTTATTCTACTACTAATTTTATATCATCCCTATATACATCCAAATTTAATTTCCTTCTAAAAATAAATATTCTTGCATCTTCTCAGAATTTTCTAAAAATAATTTATATGTTTTGTAGATTTCGGTTTCTTTGTATTCCACTTTTTTAAAACCTTGATTTAAATCTAAAATTTCGCCTTCTCTATAAGAAATTAAAATAGGAGAATGAGTGGCAATTATAAACTGTGAGCCATTTTTGGCTAACTCATCAATTAAACAAAGTAAAGCCATTTGCCTATTTGGTGATAGAGCAGATTCTGGCTCATCTAAAATATACAATCCATTTTTGAAAAAACGATTTTTTATTACTTTTAAGAAAGCCTCTCCATGGCTACATTCATGTAAGAAACCATCATAAACATTTAACAGCTCTGTAAAATGGTCTTCTTTAACTAAACGCTCCATTTCAGTAGAAAAATTATAAAAAGATTCTGCTCTTAAAAAATATTTGGTTGTTGGAACACGTCCACTTTTATAAAGTGTTAAATATTTATAGAAAGAAGAATGGGTGTTTTTTGAGCAATACAAAAAATTTTTCGATCCGCTTTCACTACTTAATCCAAGTAATAGAGCGATTGCTTCTATAAAAGTTGACTTTCCTACACCATTTTCTCCAACAAAAAAGGTTACATTTTTAGATAATTTTAAATTGCTAAAATTTTTTACAAGTGGAATGGAGAAAGGATATTGATCAAAATCAGAAACTTTTTCTCTATTAAAAACAATTTCTTTTATAAATAATTCATTTTTCATTTTAGTCTACCATAATTATCTAAAAAAGTGTGTTTTTTACCATTTTTAGTGTAACCTAAAATACAATGCATGTTGATATTTCCAATACTTGTAAAAATATTTTCGTCAATGTCCTTTCCTTCTCTACGAAGTTCCTCAATTAATTTTTTCATAGCTAGTCTTTTACTACTTTTTTCAATTTCGTTGGCATTTTTTTCTGTGAAACGGCAAGCACAATTTAAAAATTTTAGATGATTGTATTTTACCCATGCCATAATACTACTCTCTTTTATTAAATATAAAGGTCTTATTAATTCTAACCCTTCAAAATGATCACTATAAAGCTTTGGCATCATTGTTTTTATTTCTGCTCCATAAAACATGGATAATAAAGTCGTTTCAATAACATCATCAAAATGATGTCCCAGCGCAATTTTGTTACAGCCTAATTCTTCTGCTTTATTGTATAAGTGTCCCCTACGCATTCGGGCACATAAGTAGCAAGGATTTCCTGTTTCTATCGTATTCACTATTTCAAAGATATTGGTTTCAAACATTTCAATGGGAATATTCAAATCTTTAGCATTTTTTAGAATTTGTTTTTTGTTCTCTTCATTGTAGCCAGGGTTCATAACAACAAATTTCACCTCAAAATGAATACGTCCATGACGCAAAATTTCTTGCATACATTTCGCAAGTAAAAAAGAATCTTTTCCGCCACTTATACACACCATGATTCTATCGTTTTCTTCAATCAACTGATAATCATTTACTGCTTTAATAAACTTTGACCATATTTCTTTGCGATATGTTTTTATAATACTTCTTTCTACTTCTTTATAATGTTCCATTTTATTCACTCCCCAAATTGTATTTGCTTGTTTCTTATTATACTTTATTTTATATATTTTTTCTTTATATTTTTATAAAAGAAAAGTTTTGAATACTTAAGCAATTGAAAAATAAGTTCAGACAATTTCATCTATAGCAAGTACGATTTTAGTTTACCAAAATAAAAAAGAACTTCAAACCATTTGAAGTTCTTTTTCTTCTTGTTTCAAAAGAACAACTTTGTTATCTTTTAATGATTTAGAAACATCGATAACTCTTTGATTTTTAGAACCACAATATTTAAGCGTTGGATCACGGAGTTCCTCTTGATATCTACCGTCTACCAAAACATCGATATATTTTAAATTTTCTTCCTCATTTAAATCTTTATCAAAAAGATATCCAGACCAAACCCATATAGTTTTGTTTGGAAATTTTTCTTTAAAAGTTTTCGCAAGATGAAAAGTTCCTTTCCTATTTTTAGGGTGCATAGGTTCTCCTCCAAGTATCGATAAGCCAACAATATAATCTTTGTTTGCTAATTCTAAAACTTTTTTTATTGTGTTTTCTGTAAATTCTTGCCCACCAGTAAAATCATGAGTTTCAGGATTAAAACAATTTTTACAATTGAATACACAACCTTGCATAAATATAGATACTCTTACTCCTGGACCATTCGAAATATCCATTTTCCTTATTTTATTATAATGCATTTTTATTCCTCAACGTCTTTGTTATCTATATGAATGACTCTATCTTTAATTTCTTGTGTTCTTCCTTTGTTCCAAAAATTAGCCCCAATATATCCACAAGTACGTCTTGCAACATTTAGTTTGTTATGATCTTTATTCCCACATTCTGGGCAATACCATTCTAAATTTTCATCGATTAAAATTTCTCCTGTATACCCACACTCATGGCAATAATCTGATTTTGTATTTAATTCCGCATACATAATGTTATCGTAAATAAACTTTATGACTTCCATAACGGCTTCTAAATTGTTGGTTAGATTTGGAGTTTCAATATAAGAAATGGCTCCCCCTGGACTTAAATTTTGAAATTCGCTTTCTAATTTTAATTTTGTAAAAGCATCAATTTCTTCAAAAACAGGAACATGATAGCTATTCGTAATATAGTCACGGTCAGTAATTCCTTTAATAACTCCAAAACGTTCTCTTAAAGCTTTGGCAAACTTATAAGTCGTGGATTCTATTGGAGTACCATAAACACTATAATCAATATCTTCTACTTCTTTCCATTTTTTACAGGCATCGTTTAAGTGTCTCATAACTTCAAGACCAAATTCTTTACCGCTTCCATTATCTGTGTGAGAGTTTCCTGTCATAAATTTAACGCATTCGTATAAACCTGCATAACCAAGAGAGATTGTAGAATAGCCATGATGTAATAAATCATGAATGGATTCCCCTTTTTGTAGTCTTGCTAGTGCTCCATGTTGCCATAAAATTGGAGCAACATCACTTGTGGCTTTGGACAATCTCTTGTGACGAATTTGTAAGGCACGATGACAAAGTTCAAGTCTTTCATCAAAAACTTGCCAAAAAACTTCTTTATCTTTATCACTAGTTAAAGCAATATCCACTAAATTAATGGTAACGACCCCTTGATTAAATCTGCCATAATATTTTGGTTTTCCTTCTTCATCCACATAAGGAGTTAAAAAACTTCTACAACCCATACATGGATAACAATTGCCATTGCCATTTTTATCAATTTTTAAATTCTTCATTACTTTTTCAGAAATATAATCAGGTACCATTCTTTTGGCTGTACATTCTGCTGCTAATTTTGTTAAATAGAAATATTTACTATCTTCATGAATGTTGTCTTCTTCTAGCACATATAGAAGTTTTGGAAAAGCCGGTGTAACATATACCCCTTTTTCATTTTTCATCCCTTCTGTTCTTTGACGCAACACTTCTTCAATAATCATCGCAAGTTCTTCTTTGTATTCTTCGGTTTCTCCTAAATACATGCAAACACTTAAAAATGGAGCTTGACCATTTGTTGTCGTCATTGAATTGATTTGATATTGAAAAGTTTGAACTCCATCTTTTACTTCTCGAATCAAATCCTCTTTTGCGTATTTTTCACATGTAACTTTGTCAAAATTACGTTTTTTATACTTTTCTAAATATTTTTTATAACTGCTTCTTACAAATGGAGCCAAATGAGTTAAAGTAATTGTACAGCCTCCGTATTGACTTGAATTGACAGCTGTAATTAATTGTGTAGCAATTGTCATAGCGGTTAGAAAACGATGTGGTTTTTCTATCATAACCCCATTGATATTGGTTCCATTTTGCAACATATCTTCTAAATTAATTAAATCACAGTTATGCAAAGCGTTTTGAGCAAAATAATCAGCATCATGAAAATGAATAATTCCTTCATCATGGGCACGTACAATATCTTCAGGAAGTAAAAAACGTCTTGTAATATCCGTACTTGTAATTCCTGCTAAATAGTCTCTTTGGGTCGTAACCACTTTTGCATTTTTATTCGAGTTTTCTGTATTCCAATATTCATTTTCCCCATCAATAAGCTCTTTTATAGCTAAATCGGTTGTATTGCTTTTACGAACCAATTCTCTTGTGTAACGATACGTTATATAACGTTTAGCTAATTCGTATTTTCCAATACTCATTAATTTTCTTTCAATAATGTCTTGAATGTCTTCAACAAGCATTCTTTTTTTACCAAGTCCTTCAATATATTTAATAATATTTTTAATTTGGGTCCCGCTTGCTTGATCATCTTCTTCTACTTCTAAATTCGCTTTCATAATGGCATTTTCAATTTTTTCAGGACTATATTCCACCATATGTCCATCTCTTTTTATAATTTTCATAAACTACTCTACCTTCCTCTACACTGTCTTAAGTATAACATTTAAAAAAGCAAATGAATGTTGCACTTGCAACATTTTGTACTTTTTACTATAATTTTTTTAGAGGTGATATTTTGACCCATCTTTTTGATAGCATAAATACTCGTAATCAAGAAAAATTATTAAAAATGTTAGAGACATACTCTTTACACTTTTCTAAAAATACCTCCATTTTTTCTACTTTTTCAAGTGAAAACGTTATCGGATATATAGCTCATGGATTTTTACAAGTTATTAAAATGGATAAAAACGGAACAAAAACAATTATTGAAGAAATATATGAAAATGATATATTAAATACTGTTTTTTTCTCGATCGATAAAAATGATTATGATGTTATTGCAAAAGAAGAAACAGAACTTCTTTTCATTGATTATGAAAGTATATTAACTCTTAAAGATACAAACAAAGATTTTTATATACAATTTATTAAAAATCTTTTAAAAATAACAAATGAAAAAACAAAAGAAAAAAATGAACGAATTGAAATTTTAACTCAAAAAACCATTCGCAATAGACTTCTTCAATATTTTACAATAATGTCAAACAAACATAGTTCTAAATTTATTTATTTACCTTTTAATTTCATTGATTTAGCTGATTATCTAGCGGTTGATCGTTGTGCAATGTCAAGAGAACTTAAATATTTAAAAGAAGAAGGATTTATTGAAATTAAAGGGAAACGAATTACTCTTTTGTACGATAAATACAGTTCTTCTGATAAATTAATTAATTTATGATTACAGTTTTTTTCCATAATAAAAAGCCTGCATAAGGCTTTAAAATATATAAATGGTAGCCTGTACGGGTTTCGAACCCGTGAATACCACCTTGAGAGGGTGGCGTGTTAAGCCCCTTCACCAACAGGCCAAATCTGTTATTTTGCAACAACATCTTTAGTCTATCATAAAAAATATGCTTTTACAATCCTTTCTATTTCACTATAAAAGAACTAACAACGGGTCTTGTCATATGATCTCCGCTTCCATTTACAATATCATTAATGTAACAATATTCTTTTTTGCAGTGTGATTTCATTTCTTTTTCTGTAATATATTGCTGAGCTTTTTCTTTTGGCAAAACGATAACACTTGATGTACCCCCATCTAAGTTCGCTGCATTCACAGCACCATAATTGTATAAGATATTCATTAAATCTACTAATGTTGCTCCTGGATATTGGATCGTTCTTCCATCTAAAACTAACATTAAAACAATACCATCTTTTCTTTGGCCAATTGCTGTTCTAGGTGCGTATCCCCATCCTCCATTTCCACTAGTAATCGATTTTTTACCATTAACAATTAAAAACGGACGAAATGATACGGCATCTCTTACTTCTTTTTTTAAAGCTTCTTCAGCATCTACTTTACCTAAAAAAAGTTTATGCTCTTTTGTAAAACCTATAACTCCTCCAAAAGAACCATACTGAGCGTCCGATAAAATTTTACTATTTTGAATTAAAACGCCTTCGGGAATTCCACCCGTTCCTTTTTTGTTTTGATCTAAAAATCCTCCTCCATTAATAGCAAGAAATGCTTTATTTTCTGATGCCATTTCTGTTACATATTGCCCTACCTCATTTAAATGCTTAGTTGTTGCAACGCTAATTCTAGATGGATCATAAACTATAGCCAAATACCCCTTATAATTCTTTTCAGAAATTGGAACAATTTTATAAGGATCTTTTAAATTTTCTAACGTAAATATTTCTTTTTCGTATTCATTTTCATAAAATTCCTTATTAAAATTTTCACGTAAATGAATTAAATTTAAATCTATATCTTCTAAAAGTTCAATCAATTGATTTTCCTCTAAAACTTTTTCAATTTCTTCTTCACTATAAAACCATGTTGCTAAATATTTATGATTCATAGTAGCCATAGCAGATGGAACAAGCCAATTTCGAAACCATTTTATTGGACTATATAGAAGAAGTAAAAAAGTACTACTTCCAATTATTTCTAAAGAAAGAAACAAAACGAAAAAAATTCTTTTTGATTTTGCTATTTGATTTTCTTTATTACTCTTTTTTTTATTAATTGCTATTCCTAAATTTATGAAAAAATATAAAGTAGAAAATAAAAACACAAAACAAAGACTATAATGTATAGGTTTTGTTATAAGTTCATTACTATGAAAGCCTATCACACAAAACACAATACTTATTGGGAACAAAATACTTGCTATGGCAAAAGCAACTTTGTTTATTTTATTAGAATATTTCATTGGTATTCTCCTTTTTTTCTAAAAAATAAGTTTCTTCCTTTTTATAATAGCATACATTGACTTATTTTCAAATTTTTTAAAAGGCAATGACTACAAATATTTATCTAATTTTTCCCAACGAATCTTCCTCAATAGTATTTAAACGTTTTAAATCTTTTTCTGAGATTTGAATAACTTTTCCGCAACATGGATAAAAATTTTTATTTCCATACACAATCCATATTATATTTTCATTTTTTAAATCTTCTTTAGGCATATTTCCAGGCCCAGGAATTCCATCCGTAAATACAATTTTATTAATTTCTTTTTTCGCAGTAAAAGATCGTACCGCTAAATCCCAATCTTCTGTCCAAGCAAAATGAGAAGAATTTTCAGGAATTTCAAAATTATCAATATCTTTTGTTGATTTGATTTCTTTCCATCCCCAAAATTTTTCGTTAAAACATCCTACTTTTAATTTTGAATAGGAAAAAATGTTTTTTACGATTCTTAAGAATGCTTTTACCAATTCTAAACTAACAGAGCCTGAAATATCAATCTGAACTTCCGTTTCACATTCTTCTTCTAAATCCGTTTCTTCTAAGCGATACGCATAATTATTTTCTGCTATGCTTCTTCGTTGGCTCCAAATAATTTCTTCCTTTTCACTTTCTTTACGGAGCAAAAGTTCCCAATTAATTGTTTTTTCGCTTTCACCAACATTTCCTATTACCATAGAAGAAGACTTTTCTTCTTTCTTTTTTAAAACTCTTTCTTTCATTTGCTTATAATTTTGTTTGGCTTTTTGAAGTCGTTCTTGTCTATTTTCTGAAAATTCTTGATTTTCTTTTATTTCTTCAAACTCAAAATTATCTTCTAATTGCTCTTTTGCTTTTACAAACGCATCTTCCCATAAACTATGATCACTTCCCGAAAACTCTTTTGCATTTGATTGGGTTTTCTTTTCTTTAATTAAAATCTCATAAAGTTCATCTGCTGAATAATTAAGTGCACCTGGAATATTCACATATCCTTGTTTTATTTTAAATCCATCTCTTTCTAGATTGGCATTAATAATGGCATCGGTTGCTTCGTTCCATACATCCAAATTTCTTTTTTTCTTATTATATTCTAAACGAAAAGGATGCCAAAACTTATTGTGCATTAACTCATGTGCTATTAAAAACAATCGATCGTTTTCATTCAATGTTTTCAAATAATTTGGATCAATATATATTTTTTTACCATCCGTTGCAGCCGTATGATATTTTAAATGTTCATTAAATTCAAAAGAAGTATTTGCAATGTTACTTCCAAAATGAGGATATTTTAAAAGTAATAATTGAATTGTCTCTTCTAATAATTTTTGTTCTTCCTTCATAAGTCTCCTAAAAAGCAACAACACTAAAATGATACAAATCTTCTGAAATATTTTTTATATTTTCTTGACATTGAATAGTAAAGACAACAATTACATTTTCAGGAAGCGTATAGCCATGAAATTCACGATTTTTTATCAAATTTATAAAACGATTTTGTTCTTCTTTTTTAATTTGATCTATTAAACGAATAACAAAATATGTGATACTCCCATTACTTGAAACTCGATCCAATTGTTTTTGAAAAAGAGGTTCACCAAAAGGAGTTCCGATCAAATAAGGATCTTTTATTTTGGCATCCATAAACACCGTTTGACCTAAATCCCTATAAAACTCGTCTAATATAATAACACAAGTACTATTTACTCCCTTTTGTAATTCAATTAATTCTTTATTCATCGGCTAACACCTTCTTTTATTTCTAACGATTCCATATTTTCTCGTTCTTTTAATTCATAAATAAATTCCATTCTCTTTTCGTCTTTTCCAATCCAACACAAATCGTATAAATCTCGATATTCAGGATCACAATATTCTTTTATAAATTTCCGACATTCCGCCACTTCCAATTCGTTTGCAAATAAAAGTGCAGAAACCAAAGCGTATCTTTCATTACTATCTCTAGGCAAATCAGTTTGAGTGTAATTTTTATTAACTACATCTTCCACCGAAAGTGTCATTTGATTGTAATAAGAAAAAAATTCTTCTGCCCAATACTCACGAAGCTTAGTGTGTATTGAAATTTTTAAAATATCTTCTACATCTTTTCCACTATATTTTCCCGCTTTTAAATTTTTTTCAAAAAGATAAAGTGTATTAGAAATGGAAACCCATCCACGAGGATCATTGGTTCTTCCTTTGCATCCCCATTTATCTAGTTGCTCTTCTCCTACTTCTGGTTCTTCATAAAAGTAGGAAATATCTTCTATTCTTTCACTTTTTCCAGTGCTTAAATACTTAGACAAAATATAATGGATAACCTGAGGGTGAACTTTGTTTGGTATAGCGAATTCAAAAAGCCATTCTCCCACCTTCGGCTCCATATCAAAAATGTGATCAAAACGTTTTTCTAATGGTTCGGCAAGATCTTGTGCAATGTTAGAGTATTTTTTTTGATTACCCGTTGCCACAATAACGACATTTTCTGGAAGTTTTAAACCTCCATTCATTTCTATCAAACGATTCAAAACCAAAGTATAAACAAGTCCTTGTACTGTTGGCTTTACATTTAGTAGTTCATCCAATAGAAGAACAATCTTTTTTTCATTTTTTTTACTTCTTTCATACAAAGTATCAGCTAAATCATTTAAATTTTGGATATTTTCTTGAATTAATTTTTTTTCTTCTTCACTTGCACATCTTAACATAGCTTCTTTGTAAAAATCTGGAGGTATGCTTTGACCCGTTTGTAGATTTATAGATCCAACTACTTTTTCTGGAAACATATTGTTTGTTAATTTCAGATAAATTAAATCAGGATAAAGTGATTTTATTCTTTCTGTCTTTCCAATTCCAGATGGTCCACGCAAAAGTACAGATTGTCCTGATTCAATCCAATTGTGTATAAGCTCTGTATCTGTCATTTTAACTCTTTCTTCTGCTTTGGTTTCATCTGGGTTCATTTTTTGTAATCTCGTTTTTCTTGGTTCTTTACTTGACTCTATTGTTTTTGCTACTTGGAAGTTTTTTGGAACGTTTACTACTTTAGCAAAATATTGATCCAAAAATTTTTTAATATTGGTATTATTAAAATCTCCTTTGTAATTTCTTTCTTTATTAAATTGAACACCAGAAAACAAAATAATTTTGGCAAGAGCTATATTTTCTTTTTCAGAAATCAGCCATTTTATCGGTTCTACTTCTATCCAATAAGGTTTTCCCTCTTTTATGGCTTCTCCATTCGATAAAGTTTGTTCTTTTCCATTAGAATCTCCTATAAATCGAATGTATTTTTTATCATTATAAAAATACGTATCAAAAGTACGCAACTTAAAATCCGTATCGTATTTGTCATAAGCTATAGAATCAGCAGGATATTTTACTTCAGTTTTTAGAAGTTTTCCCCTTTTAAAGTTTTTTTCTAATTCTTTTTCTACGGCTTTAGAAACAACTGTTTGTGGCCATTCAAAGCATTCTACTTCAACAACTCCGTTTGCCCCTCTCACTTCGTTCGAGGAGATGGATTGGATTACTGAGTAAGGTAAAGCTGGACGACACCCAACTTTCCTATAATGAACATTATACCAATGACTATCTCCAATCGAGTCAACCGCGCAGGCATCGTTATCTACAGGTGTTTTGCTCCACCACCAGCCAGTTCGATTTTTTAAATGTTCTTCTTCATTTGTATAAAAAAAATCTGATACTGCTCCTCCTAATAAAATAGAAAAATCAGATATAGCACACTTTGTCCCATATTTTTTTAGCACTTCTAATTGCTTTTCTCCAAATATTTGTTCTTCTGTTAAAAATGTAAAATCCATATGACACTCACCTTTATTTTAATAATAACACAAATTGTAATTTTTTGGTATTTTCTTAGTACTTTGACATTTTTTTTACATTTTGGGATGTACTTTTTCTATAAACTTCTTACTTTCTTGTGTTTTTTTCACATGGTTATAAAAAGCATTTTTTCTCTCATAAACATATTTTTCATCGACTATTTTTTTCTCATACAACTTATCGATCGTTTTTAGATGTTTTTTCATTCGCTTTTTAGAAGATTGTCTTAATTTAACTATAATTTTTCCGTTTTCTTTTACAATATGACGATATCCTAAAAAATCAATACCATTTTGAACGCAACCAATTTGCGTTTTTTCGTTTAAATTTAAATCCAAATTTTTTCTACACATCTCTTCTATTTTTGTTTTACAATCTTTTAAAAACGCTTTCTCACAATGGATCAAAATCATATCATCCATATAACGAATATAATGTTTCACTTGTAATCTTTCTTTTATCAAACGATCTATACCATTTAAATAAAATAAAGCAAACCATTGACTTGATTGATTTCCTAATGGTAGACCCTTATTTACGTTATTGGGCTGTTCTTGGATCAATTTTTGAATCATCCAAATTTCATCCAAAGAAAAATCTAATTTCTCCAAAAGTTTTAATAAAATTGTGTGATTTATACTTGGAAAATATTTTTTTATATCACACTTTAAAAAGTAAAACTGGTTACTTCCTTTTTTTCTATATTCTTTTTTTAAAAACAAATGCAAACGTTGAATCGCAAAATTGATACCTTTTCCTTTCTGACAAGCAACATTATCGTAAATTAATCTCTTTTCTAATTTTGGTTTTAAAGAATAATCACAAAAACAACGCACTACCACTCGATCTTTAAAGGGAAGCGCTTCAATTAATCTTTCTTTTGGTTCATAAATTAAAAATTGTTTGTATTTTCCTAACTTGTATTTTCTGGTTGTAATTTCTTCTATAATTTTATAAATATTCATAGCCAGATTAATTTCAAACCGAATAACTTCTCCTTTATGTTGCTTCCCTTTTCGACAATGTTTATAGGAAAGATAAATATTTTCAAAAGTAAATATTTCTTCTAACTTCATAAATCTCCTTAAAAAAGAAACACTCTTTTCAATGTTCCAAAAAAATATTTCGTTGGTTCATCTAGAGTGTTTTTTATTCTTCTATTGCTTATTTAAAAAACGTAGCCAATAGAAAAGAAGAAAATTCCTTCACCTTACAATATTGATTTATTTTTCTTAAAATAAATTTCTCAAATTTGTTTTTTGGATTTTACAAAATCCCTTCAAAAGTGAATCTGGACGAGACCCAACTTTCCTATTATTAACATTATTCCAATTTCTATTTCCATTTTAGTTAACCGCGCAGCAAAACGCCTCAAAAAAGAGGGCCTCACAAAATAAATTTTCTTCTTAATTAAAGGCTTTTCAACCTAAAATCCTTATTTTTAAATCTTTCATCATCACTTTTTTTCCAAGCACCTATTAAATTGATACTCTTAGCAATTTGTTTTGCTATTTGTTTGTATTGCCGTTTTAAAATACATCCAGATGATTCTGCTAACATAGAAATATAGCCAAGTAGTTTCAATTTAATAATGGCATCTTTTTGTAAATTCTCTCTTTGGATTTTGTTTTCTTTTGAATCCATTCGAATAAAGTTTGCTTCTAACAAAAGTTCTAAAGTATCTAAACAATAATTTTGCATGCGGTTTACAAAAACCCCACGAAACTTTTTAGGAGATTTTTCGGTGACTACCAAAACATACGCGCCTAATTTTTTAATCTGAGTAATCACAATTAAATCGTTGGCATTAAATGGAATTTTTTCTATTTGTTTTAATTCCTCGTCAGCTAAAATAAATTCTTCTTTTTCTTTATATTTTTCATTATTTGCCTTACATATTTCCTTTTTTACTGCCAATATATCTTCTTTTGTATTCAAATTTTCTTCCATATCCAAAACAATTTTAGGAATTTTTAAATTGTTTGCTCTACTAACTTGCAACACAATACCACTACCTTATTTTTTTTATTATAGCAAAAAAAAATAGAAGTTTCATCTACTTTATTAAAAATAAATTTTGTTTTTTAATCTTCTATTTGAACATATCTTTTTTCTGGAAGTTCTTTTTCCTTTTCTTTTTTAGGGATAGTAAGAGTTAAAGTACCATTTTTAAATGAAGCTTTTACTTCTTCTGTTGTAACATTTTTTCCTACATAAAAACTTCTTGAACATTCTCCAAAATATCTTTCACGTCTTACAAAAAAATCTTTTTCTTCTTTTTGATTTTCTTGATTAATTGACGCTTGAATTGTTAGATACCCTTCTTCCACTTCAATTTTAATATTTTCTTTTAGATAGCCAGGTAAATCTACTAGAATGGAATAAAAATTTTCGTTCTCTATAATATCGGTTTTCATTATTTTTGCTTCCGGTTTGTTTAAAAATGGGTCTTTAAATAAATCATCCCACAAATCAAAATCATTTTTTCTTGGTATCAACATTATACAAAATCCATCCTTTCTAGTACTAGAATACACAATCTCTCAAAAAATTATGCAAAGGCTTTTATAAAAAAAATTACGAAATCTTTCGTAATTATTCTTTTGGCAAAGTTAGTAAATAATAAGTCTCGTATTTTTTAGCATTTTTTATTATCAATTTTTCTCCATTGTATGCATACAATTTGTTTTTATATACTTTTAAATGATCAAATTTATAGGCAAGAATGCTTTTATGATTTTTGGCATTTCGATCTCTAGTACCATCATAATATACCATATATTTTCCACTACTCAAATATTCTAAATCTGTAATTAAAACATCGCCTTCTTTGGTAGATGTAACAATTCTTAAAGTATTTGGAATTTTAGCGCTTACATTTTTCATAAAATCGTCGTATGCTTTTTTATTAATTACTTTGTCTTTTTCTATTACATAATTGCCGTCTTTTTTCGCATCTTGAATAGAAAAATCATCTGAAAGCAATTCTAATTTTTTAAATTTTGTATCAATATCACAAGAGTTTCCAATACCGTATGTTATCGAAATTTGATTTAAAAACAATCCTTTTTTTATGCTATGTTCTGTAATCGTATAATTTTCTTTTGAATTGTAATAATAATTTTTTCCATCACAATTTAAAAGTTCATAATGGCTTATTATTTCATCCATTTCTTTTTTTAAAGCTTTTACACTTCTTGGGGTGCTAAATGTTGCATTGTAATTACAGCATTCTTCTTTTAATTTTACAAATTTAGGTATATCTAAAATTTTGTTAGAAGCTTCGGATTTATAAGTGCTTATCCCATACGGAAGCTTTAATAAAATAGAACTTATCAGACAAAAAATTGCAATGAATAAAAGGATTTTTCTTGTTTTTTTGAAATTCTTTTTTTGTTCCGAAAGATTTTCTTGCAATTTTTTTTCTTGTGTTTTTTCTTTTTTATCAGAAGAAATATTTTTTTTCTCTAACTTTTTAACTGGGTCTTTTTTTATTTTGGATTGTAAAAAATTTTTAAAATGCAATGCATTTGTTTTTATACTTTTCCCTATAAATTTTGTAATTTGTTTGGTTTGTTTTCCTATATTTTTTTTATATTTTTTGAAATGAATCCCTAATTTTTTAGAACGGATTTTTATAGTTTTAACAAAATCTTTACTTATTTTTTTTACTTGTTTTTGAAGCGTTGACCAAATTCTTTTCCCAATCTTTTCTTTTGAAATTTTATTAGAAGAAACTGCTTTTCCTACTTTTTTTTGAGTGGATACAATTTTTTTAATCGGTTTTACTTCTTTTTTTTCCACTTTCTTTTCTTTATTTGGTGTTCCTTTTTTAGAAGAGAGTTCCTTTTTATTTGTTGATTTTGTAGAGGATTTTTTTTCGCTTAAATTTATTTTGTTTGAAGTTGTTTTTTTGGTTGTTTTAGAAGACGTTCCTTTTTTTGGAGTAGAAGGTTTTGCCTTTGTAGTAGTACTTTTACCTGTAGAAGGATTTGTCTTTTTTACTGTTGTTGACTTCTTTTTCGGTGCTGAAGATGGCTTTGCAGTTGTTATTGAATTTGCTTTTTTAGTGGAACTCGTTGTTGTCTTCTTTACATTTTTAGAAGTGGTTTTTGTTTTGCTTTCCGTTTTCTTTTCTGCCATTTGATATCACCGTCATTTCTTTTAAAGGTATTATAAAAAAAAGAAAGTTATTTTGCAATAACTTTGTCGAATCTTGCAAAAATTTGTTCTTTCCCTAAAATCTGCATGATGCTATAAAGATCTGGTGTCGTTGTAAGGGTTGTAAGAGCAATACGTAAAATATTGGTAACATCGACTACACTTCCTTTATAAAGCGTTGGATTTTCTTTATACGCTTTCCTATCACTTGCGTAATTCAATGCATCACAAAGTTCTTTAATTCGCTGAAACCATTCTTCTTGTGTGTCTTTTTCATTATAAATATCTTTGTATTTTGTTAAAATTGTTTTTACTTCTTCTATAGCGTACTCTAAAAAATCAGGGGTAGCGCTTATAAAATATTCAGGATACATATACCAAGTCTTATCTTTGATTTCGCTATAATAAGTATAATCTTTTCTTGGCTTTTTTTGTTCTCTTTCTATATTATAAATAGCCATAGAATAGTCTTTGTATTTTTCTAGAATTGTTGCAAATTCACTATCGTATTTTTTAGCCCATTCTGCTGTTTCTAAATAAACTTCTTCTTTGGTTAAACGACTTATATAATTTTTAGAGATATTGTCTAACTTATCCAAATCAAATAAAGCTCCACTACTACTCATCTTTTTAGGAGAAAATTCAAATTCAGTGAACAAAGCATCAGGATGATTTTCTCTCCAAGCTTCGTAATTGGAATTTGCAATAGTCATAATAGCTTCAATTACGGCAAGATACGGATACCCTTTTTCTTCGTAATAACTCATTCTTGCTTCTGGGTCTAATCTCTTGGAAATCTTTCGTATTGTATCTCCATCTTTTTTTAGTATCAAAGGAATATGAATGTATTTTGGCATTTTAAAACCAAACGTTTTAAATAATTCATAATGAACAGGAATCGAACTAATCCATTCTTGTCCACGCACCACGTGGGTTGTACGCATTAAATGATCATCCACCAAATGAGCAAAATGATACGTGGGAAGTCCATCCTTACTTTTCATAATTGGAATATCTATATCATTTTCTGGTAATTCCATTTCTCCATTGGCAAGATCATTAAATTTAAATTTATGAGTAAAATCTCCACTACTTTTTAAACGAATGGTATAAGCCTCTCCCTTTTTTATTTTTTCAATGGCTTCTTTTGTAGGTAAATCACGATACTTAGCGTATCTTCCATAAATTCCAATTCTTCTTTTGTCTCTTGCTTGCCCTTCTCTTATTACGTCCATTTCTTCTTGTGTTAAAAAACAAGGATAGGCTTTTCCTTCTAAAATCAAATGTTTAATAAAAGCTTGGTAAATTTCTTTTCGCTCAGACTGAATATAGGGAGCGTAAATTCCTTTTGTCTCATTTGTATCACGATATTCATACTCATCTGGATTCATATCGTATTGTTTCAGTACGCTTCGAATGTATTCAACGGCTCCTTTTACTGTACGTGAAGTATCCGTATCTTCATTACGTAAATAAAAAACTCCATTGCTTTTTTTAGCTAAAACATAATCAATGACTAAAGTAAGCATATGGCCAATATGCATAAATCCAGTTGGACTCGGAGCAAAACGAGTAACACGAGCATTTTCTCCTAGATTTCTCTCTGGATACATTTTTTCATACTCTTCTATTGTTTTGGTAACATTAGGAAAAATTAAATTCGCAAGTTCTTGTTTATCCATTTTATTCACTCACTTTCACAAATTCAGCTTTTTTTATTTTTATATCTTTAATAGGTTTGTCGTTAGAGTCAACAAGCGCATTTCCGATAGAATCGACAACTTCCATGCCTGCTAGTACACGTCCAAAGGCTGCGTATTCTCCATCCAAATTTTTATTGTCTTCTAACATAATAAAGAATTGACTACTTGCACTATCTTTCGCATTAGCTCTAGCCATAGATACAACTCCTCGTTCATGACTTAGATTGTTTTCAACACCATTACTTTTAAATTCTCCTTTTATCGTATTGGCACTTTTTCCTAAACTTGTTCCATCTCCTGCTTGAATAACAAACCCATGAACAACACGGTGGAAAAGAATGTCATTGTAAAAATCATTTTCTACTAATTTTTGAAAATTTTTTACACTAATGGGAGCTATATCTGGATACAATTCTATTAGTATTTTTCGCTCATCATCTAATTCTAATAAAACCGTATTAGTTTTCTTATTGGTTTCTTGGTATTTTCTATTTTCGTATTCTTCTTTTTCTCCTAAAATTTCTTTATTTCCACAACCACTTATACACAACAACAAGCTAAAAAAAACCATTATTTTTTTCATTTCAATTGCACCTTTCTTTTTAAAGTATTTAAATACTCTTTATCTTCTTTTGAAACTCGATAACTATCTCTTATTTTACTAATGGTTTTATTAAAAGTAAATGTATTTATTTTACTTTTTAGTAAATAATTTAATGTTTTTTCTCTATATTTTGTAAAACACTCACACAAAAGCCAAGCAATTCCCATATTGACGTAATATTTATCTAGTTTTATTTCATCCACCAAAGAAAAAATTTTTTCTATATAAGTTTCTTTTATATAAAAATTTAAGAAAACGATTAATCCTACCCTTACTTTGAATTCTTCTTTGCTTTTTAAAAAATTAGAAAAATAGCAAAACCAAAAATATTCATCTTGTTTTACAATTTTTAGACTATTACAAAATCCATCTGTAATCGCCCAGTTATCAATTAAAGAAACATAATCTTCTAAGTATTTTAGAAAGAGATCTTTCTTTTTTATATTTGCAATGACAAATCCTTTAATCATAACTTCTTCGTAATAAATGTTTTTTGAATTCTCTAAAAAAGATTTTATATCACCTTTAGCTATGTATTTGGCAATTTTTCTTTGTAGGGGCACACGTATGCCTAAAATCTCATACTGAGTCGTAGTTAGTTTACTATGAAAATTTTTATAGGTTTCTTCCCCTAAACTTTTTAAATATTCTATATAGGTCAAGTACTCTTTTTCTGTCCATTTTTCTTTTATTAAATTTTCCATATCTCTAGTATAACAAAAAATATTTCAGATGAAAAAAAATTCTGTATTTATAAATACAAAACTTTTTATTTTGCTAAGAATAATTTTTTATCTTTTTTGATTAATTGATCTAATAATTCATTTATTTCTTCAATCGTAATAAAATTACTATCTTTTTGTTCTTCCGTTAAATAATCACGTATATTTTCCATTTGAATCTTTTCATTATACAAATCGTTATAGATTGATTGCTCTAAAGAAGTAATCTCTTCTATAATAAAATTTTTATCATATCTACTATAATTTGTTCTTTCTTCTTCTACAACACTCATTCCACTACTCATTTTTAGATTCAGTAACTTATTGTTTATGCAAGGTGCATAATAGAATTCTTTTAATTTTGTAACATCTTCTTTATTTGTAGTTTCTAAAACATTATCTACAATTTCTTCAAAATCGAAACACATAAATTCGTCATTAACATTAATCAAACACAAATTACGAATACGATATTTTTCTTTTTTAATTTCATAATTGGACTCATTCAATTTTTCTTCTAGTATTTTTAAATCATTTTTACTATAAAGTTCATCAATAGAATAATTCTCTGGTAAAGTTAAATCAATAGCTTCCATTACATAATAAGGTACTTTGTAATCAAAAATGTATTGTCCATTGTTTTCAGGAATTTCATTGTATTCAAAATAAGAAGTGGCCTTATATTCTATTTCTGAATAAGAAATTACAAAATTTTCATCACTAATTCCTTTATATTCATAAATTTTTTCTAAATATTTATCTGTATCTTTACGGGAAATATAATCATAAAACACATTATCATTTACAAAATGGTGTTTTACACTTCCATCTGGAAAATTTTCTACTAAACATTACAATACAGTAAGCTAATTTCTTTTTTCGAGCGTTCTTCTGCTATTCTTTGTTGTTCTAATCTTTCTTGTTCTTCTTTATAATTTTCACATATCTTATCAATTGATATACTACTTAACGTAAGTATAATTCCTAATTGGAGAGCACAAACACTTGCTATTCTTTTTTTCCATTCTTCTTTAGGAATAAGACCTTTTAAATCTTGTATTTTTTTTATAATCATTTTCTTTCTCCTTTAAAAGTTCCGTATGTAATTTTCAAATTCTTCTCAAATAATATAACCATTTGGCAAGGAATTTATAAAAAGAATTTCTTGTTGATTTTAATAAAAAACATTTTGATTTTATTCATTTCATTGTCTTATTCTACAAATTCTTGTTCATAAATTAAATCTATATTGTATTCTTTCTTAACGGCTTCTTTTATTTCTAAAATTAGTTTTTTTACATCTTTACCAGTTGCATTCCCTCTATTAATAATGAAATTGGCATGTTTTTGGCTTACTTCGGCATTCCCTATTTTTTTTCCTTTAAAACCCAAGGCATCAATAAGTTCCCAAGCGGATTTTTCTTTTGGATTGCGAAAAACACTTCCTGCTGATGGATATTCAAGAGGTTGTGCTTCCCATCTCTTTTCTCTTCGTTTCTTTATAATTTCTAGTATTTCCTCTTTATTTTTCTTCTCTAATTGAAACTCAACTTCCAAACAAATAAAATCACTTTTGTATTGTAAATAAGAACTTCGATAGCAAAATTTCAACTCTTCTTTTGTAAATCTTTTTATTTCATCATCCTTTGTAAGAACTTTAGCGGCTATTACTACACTCGCCATATCGCTTCCATAGGCTCCTGCGTTATTTATAAGAGATCCACCTACACTTCCTGGTATTCCACTTGCAAATTCTAAACCACTAAGTCCTAAATTAGCTGTTTCAAAAGCAAGTTTCATTAAGGAATATCCAGCGCCTACAATTACTTTTTCTTCTTCTATTTTTAAATTATTAAAAGAATCTAAAGAAATTAAAACGCCATCAAAAGTACTAGAGACAAAAATTAAGTTAGAACCTTTACCAATGACTTTATAACGAATGGATTCTGTCTTTAAAATTTTTATGACGTCTCTTAAAGAAGATTCATTTTTGGGTTTTATAAGATATCTTACCTTACAACTAATTTTAAAAGTTGTATACTCTTTTATATCAACATTTTCAAGTATTTCTATGTCTTGTATTTTTCTTAACTTTTCTTTCATATTTTTCCTCTTATTTCATTGTATTCCAAATAAATTTATTTAACTAATTAGAGTCATCCAAACAATACAAACCACTCCAACCAGTAAAGAAATTATCTTTTTCCAATTCATTTTATCCGTTTTGCGAATGACAGAAAAAAGAACAACAATAAAAAGCTGTAATTTCATAAGTAAAGTAATAATAACAGGTGTTCCATTGGCGTAAGCAATGGCACTTAAAATGGTCGTAAGTGAATAAAGAAAACCTAGTAGCAAAAGAGTACTCCAAAATGCTTTTTTCTCACTTTTTTCCATTTTTTCTATACTTTTCTTTTTCTTTTCTTTTAAAAATAAGAAATAATAAATGGGTATAGCAACGAAATAAAACACAAAATTAATACCATATTCGTTACCACCTTTACTAGTTGCGAGTTTTAAAAAATAAGGTTCTGATGCATAAAAAATCGTCGAAGTAATTAAAATAAAGATATTTCTTAAATCTATTTTTTTATTTGTAATTTCATTTTTCATTTTATTGGTTTCATAAGAAAAAATATAAATGGCAATAAAAAAGATAACAAATAGAATTAAAAAAATAAGCTTTGGTTTTATATAGCCTAAAAAAATATCACAAAGTAAAATTAGAAATAAACTACCTGAATCTATTAAATTGGCAAGTCCTATTGGTAAAGTTTGAATGGCGATGGCGTAACAAAAATCTCCCCCTACCATAGCAAATGCATAAAGAATCACAACGCCAAAAGAGATAAGAGACATTTCAATACTATTAAATAAAGAAAAGATACAAACAAATATTCCAATCATAAGATTTACCCAAAACAAATATTCTGCTTCATTATATTTAAGAAGTAGTTTTTCTTCTAATGTATCTCCAATAGAATGGATGGTGGTCCACAAAAGGGCCGCTTTTTTCCCGCTCATAAAATCACACCTATTCTTATTTTTAGTATAGCAAAAAGAAAAAAAGAAGTAAAATTTTGATGTAAAGTATAAGCAAACATTTTACATTTTTACTGCCAAATCTTACCAGTTGTTTTTTACTATTCTTTTGTTATAATTTTTATAGAACGTTTGTTCGTGGTGATGTTATGAAAAAAGAAAGACATTTTTTGTGTATTGATTTAAAAAGTTTTTTTGCCTCCGTTGAATGTGTCAATCGTGGATTGAATCCCTTTACCACTCCTTTGGTGGTTGCTAATAAAAAACAAGGAAGTGGAGCTATTACACTTGCTGTTAGCCCTTACTTAAAAAAGAAAGGGATAAAGGGACGGACAAGACTTTATGAAATCCCTAAAAATATTTCTTATATTGTTGTAAATCCTAGAATGAAACTTTATTTGGAAAAATCCAAAGAAGTCGTAAGTATTTACTTAGATTATGTAGCCAAAGAAGATTTACATATTTACTCAATTGATGAGTGTTTTTTGGATGTTACGGATTATTTACATCTTTATAAAAAAAACGACTATGAATTAGCTCTTGATATTTTAAAAACCATTCAAAGAAAAACAGGACTCACTGCAACTTGTGGAATTGGTCCTAATATGCTTCTTGCTAAAGTCTCTATGGATATGGATGCTAAGCATAGCCCAAATTGTATTAGCAAATGGACAATGGAAGATATTCAATCAAAATTGTGGCCTATTACTCCCCTATCCAAAATGTGGGGAATTGGAGAACGTATGGAAATACGTTTGAATGCTTTAGGCATCTTTTCGATACAAGATCTTGCGTTGTATGATCAAAACAAATTAAAAGAAAAGTTTGGAGTTATGGGGCTAGAGTTATGGAATCATGCGAATGGAATGGATAGTTCCTGTATAAGAGATTTTGAAAGTAAAAAACAAGAAAAATCTTTTAGTCATAGTCAAGTTTTATTTAAAGATTATTATTACGAAAATACTAAATTAATTATCGAAGAAATGGTCGAAGTTTTGAGTAATAGACTTCGCGAAAATAATTACGAGACGTCTTCTATTGGATTAGGTATTCAATATTCCAAAACAATTGGGGATGGCTTTTATCATCATACCAAATTAGAAATCGCTACCATGAAGGAACAAATCATTCAAGAGACTTGTTTTTTACTTTTCGATCGTTATTATGAAAATTTACCAGTTCGTAAAGCAAGTATCTCACTTGGAAATTTGAGTAAGCCTCTTGGAATGCAACTCAATTTATTTGAGAGTTATGAAGAAAGTAAGAGACAACAAAATAGGAATAAAGCTATTGATGAAGTAAAACTTAAATTTGGAAAAAATAGTCTTTTAAAAGCAGTAAATTTATTAGAAGATTCTACCATTATTGAACGAAATAAAAAAATAGGAGGACATCATGAATAAAGATCGTGGCATTATAAAATGGATGCCTTTTGAAAGTTTGACGCCAAGTAAAAAAATTATTGATTGTATTTTAAATGAAAAAGAAAAAATAGAAAAGCCCACGCTTTCTTTAGAGCAACAACAAGAAATTGAAGAAAAATTGATAATTGCTTTTTACGAGCAAGAGAAAATCACTATAAAATTTTATCAAAATGGAACGATTAAAAGTGTTATTTCTTTTATTAAATTCCTAGATGCCACTTATAAAAAAATTGTCCTTCAAAATAAAAGAACAATCCTTTTTAGTCAAATTATAGAAATTTCTTTTTCTTAATTGTATAGTTTTTTATTTCATATAGCGAATTTCAAATGTAGTTCCCATTTCTTTTTTAGAATTTACTTTAATTAGACCATTATCTTTTTCAATTATTTTCTTGGCCAAACTAAGACCTATTCCAATACTATCGTTTTTACTATTTTCTCCTTTGTAAAAACGTTTGAAAATATTTTGTAAATCCTTTTTACTCATTCCTATTCCATCATCTGTTATACTAATTTTTGTATAAAGTGCATTATCAAAAACATTTATTTGAACATTTCCTTTTTCTTTGGAATGTTCTATTGCGTTTTTTAAAATATTTGTAATAGCTTCTAATTCCCAATGATAATCTCCTACAAAAGAAGTTTTTTTATCCCCTTCCAACGTTAAATTTACTTTTTTTTCTTGATTTAAAATACTAACGTTTTGAAAGGCATGAGTGATTAATTTTTCTATCAAAATTGGTTCTTTTTTAAATTCTACTACATCTGCGTCAAATCTCGATATTTTTAAAAGAGAGACAATTAAAAAATGAATCGTTTCAACCTGATGTTGAACGTTTTTTATAAACTCTGCTTTGGTAATCTCCTCCATATTCGGATTATCAATAATATTATCTAACATGATTAAAATAGAAGTTAACGGTGTTTTTAATTGATGTGAAATATCAGAAATGGAATCTTTCAAGGCAAGCTTTTCTAGACGAAGATTCTCACTTTCCTCTCGAAGCATTATAGTCATTTTGTAAACTTCATTTTTTAAAATAGATAAAGATCCTTCCCCATTATCGGTAATAGCAAGAAGATAATTTTTATGATTTATTTCTTTCATATAATGAATAATTTCTTCAATATTATGTTCTTTTTTTCTATAATAAAAATAAAAAAGAGAAAGAAAGACAATTAAAACAAGAGCTGTAAAACCAATATTATAAAACAAATGCAATTGATAATTTTTTTCCATGTTGTATAGAATAGAACTTTCTTTTTCAATTCCATATTTTTGGAACATATCCAAATACTCTATTGTTTCACGGTGATTTACTAATTTTATTAATTCTTCTTCTGGAATGGAAGGATATTTTTCTTTAATTATTGATAGAATTCCATAAACGTACTCATTTACATTTTTTTTATATTGTTTGTATTGTTTCTGAGTCAAGAAAAAAGAACCTAAACTAAAAAGAAAGCAAAAGGTTAAACTAACAAAAAATATTTTTATTCGTTCTTGTTTCATTCTCGATCCACTCTATATCCTATTCCTTTTATTGTTTTTATCATACCATCACTCTCTAGTTTTTCACGAATTCTTTTAATATAAACAGTGAGCGTATTGTCATTTACATAATTAGAAGATTCATCCCAAATACAATCGAAAATGGCTTCTCTTGTGATCACTCTTCCTACATTTTCACAAAGCAATAAAAAGATTTTGTATTCTAAAGAGGTTAAAGGAACTTCCTTAGAATTTCGCATTACTCTTCTACTTTCCAAATGAATTTCTATATCTTGAATACGAATGATTTTTTCTATTTTCTTATGATTTTTTAATGCATTTTGAATTCGTAATAATAATTCACGATTTCGAAAAGGTTTTACAATATAATCCACCGCTCCTAATTCTAAGCCATGTACAATATCATCTTCTAAATCTTTAGCTGTTAAGAAAATAACAGGAACAGAAATTTTTTCTTTCATTTGTTCATAAAAAGAGAAACCATCTCCATCAGGCAAAGTAACATCTAATAAAATCAAATCAAAATTTTTAGTTAGTATAATGCTCTTGGCTAAAGAAAGATTTTTAGCATGCAAAAGAAGATATTCATTTTGCATAAATAAATAATCTAAACCTTTTTTTATATCTTCATTGTCTTCAATTAAAAGAATTGTTTTCATAATTTTCATCCTTTTTTTCTAAGTTTATTGTATTTGGTATTTTTTGAATTCGCAAGCAATAATCCATTTTCAATTTCATTTTAATTTTAATAAATAGCTATTGTTTATTAAAAGCGTACTATATAAAAACAAAACGTCTTTATTATTAAAATCCATCTTATGGCTTAGTTTCTCCATAGAAATATATCGTAAGTCAATTAAAGTTATTTTTTTATAATAGGGAAGAAGTAAAGGAGCTAAACTACTGCCAAAAGAGTCTCGAAACAAAATCAGTTCCTTATCGCTTGAAGAAATGGTATTTTCTATTTCAATAAAACTACTAGGCCCTCTTAAAAAAACGTTGTAGGAATCTATAGAGTTCAATTGTTCTTTAGAATATACTTCATTTTCATCAAATTCTAAATGTTTAACGATGGCTTTTTTGGTTACTTCATTTTCTAAATAAACTAAATCTTCTTTTTTTGAAAATGGCATTTTGCTAGCGGAAGAACCTAAAAAGTTTTTAAATGTATTTTTTTGGTATGTTAATTTCGTTGGAATAAACTGTAGCGTTTTTCCTAAAGAATCTATAATTTTAAAATAGGAAGGTTGTTTTATATGAATGTCAGTTTTGTAATAGTCCTCAAGTGTAAAAAAAGAAATACTATCTATATAGGTCATATTCAAATTTTCCTTAAGATTTTCAACAAGAGAATTAAAATTTAATTTTAACCCTTTTCCTTCTTTCAAAAAATAACTTTTGTCAGGTAAGATAGAATAAAAACAAGGATGGTTTAGAAAATATTTTTCTTGAATTTCTTTTATTCCTGTGACAAAATGATCTATACTTTTTTGATCCAAAGGATAATTTTGTTCAATGAAATATCCCTTTTGATTGTAAACGTTTTGATAAGTTTTGTTTTGCAATAAATAACGATGAGTTATTTGATTTGTGGCTAAAAAGAAATCGTGAAAAGGAAATTGATCACTCCAATACGCCTCTAAATTTTTAGGAAAATCTTCTTTTACTTTTTCTTTTGTAGTTAATTTTCTTCGCTCCAAAATAGAAATACTTTTTTCTTTTGAAATCAAACTGAAAAAAGCAAAGCCAAATACAAAAAGCAAAAAGAAGATTGCAAATACTTTTTCTTTCATAAATTAAAACCTAAAGTAAATAAAAGGTTGAAAGGAACTAGAAATTATGCTTGCTGTACTTAATAAAAGCAAAAATAGAAAATAAATAATTTCTCCAACTTCCACTCCTTTTTTTAACTTTCCTTTCCTTAAAATTTCTATTTTCTTTTTTAAAAATGGAGACATTCCTAAAAAAGACACAAAAAGTAAAACGCTGTTTTGCTTTAAATAATACAGACTCTCTCTATTAATAAACGGTGTGTTTACTCCAAACATTCCTTTCAGGAATAGAAAAAACTCATTTAAATTCGATGTATTAAACAAAATAAAACCAATCAAAACAATACAAAAAGTAAATATAGAATAAATCTTTTTCTTTTCTCGTTTCCAAACGTATTTTTCTAAAAGCAAAAAGGCTAAAAAATAAAGTCCCCATAAAACAAAATTCCAGTTTGCTCCATGCCATAATCCTGTACAAAACCAAACGATCGCTAAATTACGAATTGTTTTTAAAATACCCTTTTTATTTCCACCTAAGGGAATATAAAGATAATCTCTAAAAAAATGAGATAAAGATATATGCCATCGCCTCCAAAAATCTGTAATGGAAGAAGCAATAAGAGGATAATCAAAGTTTTCTTTTATAGAAAAGCCAAACATTTTTCCTAAGCCAATCGCCATATCACTGTATCCTGAAAAATCGTAATAAATTTGAAAAAGAAAACCTAACGCCACCAATACGTAAGATAAAGAAGACATAGAGGAAGATAAAATAGAAGTATACATTTGATAGATTGTATTGGCAAGTAAAGTTTTTTTAGCTAGCCCTATTGTAAATCTTTTAGTCCCTTCTCCAAATAAAATAAGATTTTCGTTTCTTTTATCAATTTCCAATGCCATATCTTTATATCTTAGAATGGGACCAGCAATTAACTGAGGAAAAAAAGTAATGTACGTTGCGTATTTTAAAAAATTAGTTTGCTCTTTTACTTGTCCGCGATACACATCTACCAAATAGCTTATATTTTGAAAAGTAAAAAAACTAATTCCCAATGGTAAAACAATAGAAAGCGATTTTATATTTATGGAAAAAATTGTTGAAAAAGTATTGAAAAAAAAGTTGCAATATTTATAATAAAATAATAAACCTAAATTGAAACATAGTCCTATAATTAATATTTTCTTTTTCCCTTTTGGAATCCAAAGACCAAAGAAGTAATTAAAAAAACAAGTAAGCAAAAGCAAATTGACAAATTTCTTTTCTCCCCAAAAGTAGAAAAGAAGACTAAAGATCACTAAAATAAAATTGCGATACTTTTTGGAACTTGCGTAATAAAATATAAGTAATAAAGGCAAAAAAAAGAAAAGAAAGCTTACACTTGAAAATACCATATAGCCTCTTTTATTTTAAATTTTCAAAATTGGTTTTTATTTTAGGAGCAAGTTCGTTCGACATGATTAATACTACTAAATCCCCTTTAGATAAAACGTAAGTATTTTCAGCTTCTACGCAGATCCACTTTCTAGGATTGGCATTCTTTTTTATGTCTTCTACAATTTGATTGGCTTCGTTTTCATTTTCAAGACGAATTAAAACAACCGAATGAGCCATAGAACTAATTCCTTCACTTGCTATAGCTTCTTTATAATTTGCTTTTGTAAAAGCAAAATACTCAAAATTTTCTTCCGTTAAAGTAATATTATCAAGCATCATTGGTTTTTCTTCTTCGGAAATTCCCTCATAAAGTTTTTCCATAATTTCAGGTAATGTTCCTTCAATATTTTTTGATTGGATTTCTTCTTTTCCACATCCTACTAATAAGAATGCTATTGTAATTATGCTTATTGCATACATTATTTTTTTCATACGTTTTTCCTTTCTTTCACTTTTTATTTTTCTCGTTTCCATTTTTCTAATTTGTATCCTTTTTCTTGCAAATGAGTTCGAAAGTCTTCTGCAAAATCTAAAAACTTTTCTCTTTCTTCCACTTGATAAATATTCTTAGGTCCATAAAGAGTTTTACTATCTGTACCACTTATGTTTAATAGTTCCCCATATTCTCGAGAGCCTTTTTCATAAATAAAGCACAATTGTTGGCATTTAGAATTATAAGAGACATTAACTACTTTACTCATATCTATAGGACAAGCCTCAGAATAATCTCCTAAATTGCTATCCACTTGAATTAATACTACATTAAAGTCACTTTTACGATACCCTACAATGTAATAGTAAAATGAAGTTGTGTTGGTATCAAATACAAAACCATGCTCAAATTTAGACGAGGTCATATAAGCGTAAAGTATGTCATAAGAATCTCCGTTTTCTACCGTTTTATTAAAGATTTCTCTCATTCTCTTTTTCTTTAATTCACAATCTTCTTTATCATACTCTGGTAATAGTTCTTTTTTCTTTTTTGAAAACAATCCCATAATACATTCTCCTTTATTTCTATTAATAGAATAACGCAAAAAATTCTTTTTGACAATTCTTATTTTAAGTTCTGTGTATTTTATCTTTTTTCTTTTCCTTTTACTACTGCTTTCACTATTGTTATAAAGTATAAAAAAATATCTAATTTTTAGATATTTTTTAAAATTCATATTTCATTTTCTACTTTTCTTTTTTCTTGAGAAAGTTTTGATGTTTCTATAAGATTTACAAAAAAGAGTATTAAACTTCCTATTAAAAAAACTGAATAAAGTGTTCCTACTGTAGATCCTGATTTTACCCCTTCTATATTGGCAAACATTTTGCCATTTGAAAAATAAGCTTTCACATTTTTTCCTTTAGGATAAGCGTACACGCTATGTGCATTCCCTAAATTGTATGTTTTTCCTTCATAATTCACTTTTACTTCATATTGTGTATAGGTAGAACCATTTTTTTTATTTTTTATCTTTTTTTCTTCAGCACTTATAACCGTTACGGTTACTTCTTCATATTTAGGATTGCTTTTCTTTACCCCAAACCAAAGCCCAATTGTAACCACAAGACAAATGCCGAATAAAATCCACAAAATTTTCACTTTATTTTTCATAAGTACCTCTTTCTATCTCAATGAAATTATTGTACATTTTCCATGTTTTAAAGAGAACGTAGCGGAAAAGGTTCTTTCGTTTTTATCTACCCAAATGTATCTATCGCTTGAAGATGTTTTTCCGGCAAGAATACCTTCTATCCCTCCTAATTTTTCTACCATTTCTTTATAAGTATAAGATTTTCCTTTGTTTAAATCTTCTTTTAAATCGTTATAGATAGAAAAATCTAAATTTTCATTCTTTATAGTTGCTTTTTCAATGGTTGCTTGAATCATTGGACTTGATGTATTTGTAAGAATAATATAATTTTTGTTATCCAATTTCCAAGTGTATTTATCTTCTTCTCCATTTTTGCTTTTTTCTGCTTCAAAACCAATAATTTCATTAATTTCTTCTGGTGTATTTTTAATGTTTATCGTTTTCATGCAATCTGTAATTTCGCATTTACTTTGCACTTTTGGAGTATTGTCTTCTTTCTTTGTTTCTGTAGTGTTGTCAGAACATCCTGTTAAAATTGACAAAGATAAAAATCCAATTAAAACTATTCTTAATTTTTTCATTTTTCAAAACTCACTTTCTATTAAAAGTATAGCATATTTTTTTAGTATGTCTATTTTTTTTTGACAAATCTTTTTTATAATTACAAGTTATTTTCAGTTATTATTAAGTCGTTTTCCTTTTTATATTTTACAATAATAAATTTTCAAATATTTTTTCTGTACGATTTTTAAGGACAAAGTATATTAACCTTCTCTACTTCTAAATTTAACTTTCTTTTCATCCATTTTATGTGCTGTAATAATTGTATAACTGTAAATATTAACAGTAATTATTAAATTATCCATTTCACAATACCAGTTTTTTCCTTTCTTAGTGATATTGCATTTTTTATTTAAAATTATATTTTTGCAATACTCAACCACATCGTCTCTTTCTAAATTAAGATTTTTCTTAATTCTTTGTACTCCCATCGGAGTTGTATGTATTTTTTCAATATTTTCTACTAAAATTTCTTGCTTCATTTTTTACCTCTTTTACCAGATTTTTTTAAAACAATTTATCAACCCATTTAATGTATTCGTAAACCAAATTGCTTTTGCGACTATCTACAATGGTTTTTTTGGCAAGTTCTATGTCATCAGTAATTATATTATCTACTTTTAATTCAATCATTTTACGCATGACTTCTTCACTATTAATCGTCCAAGCATAAATTTCTTTTTCTTCTTTATGAAGAGAGTTTACTAAAGAAAAAGTAATATTGGAAGCTTCTAAACTAAAAATATCGGCGCAGGAAAATGCATCTATATTTCCATAAAAAACACTAGCTACATAAATCGTTTTGATCGTGGAATCTATTTTTTTAGTTTTTTCTAAAACCGAATAGTTCTGTGAAGCAATAAAAGAATTTTCCATATAGCCAATTTCTTCAATGGCATTGATTACAGAAGATTCAAAATTTGTTTCTTTCCCAGTGGGTTTTAATTCAATGTTTAGTTTTATGTTGTTTTTTTTAGCCCAAATCAAAACTTCTTTTAAAGTTGGTATTTTTTCTCCTCGAAAATCTTCTTTAAAATGACTTCCGACTTCTATATTTTGTAATTCTTCTAAAGACAATTCCCAAATGTATTTTTCCACTCCTGCAACTCTTTTTAAACTTTTATCGTGCATAACTACAATTTCTCCATCTTTGGTTTGTTGTACATCTAGTTCTATATAATCGGCTTCTAAGTTTTTTGCTCCTACGAAAGCCACCATTGTATTCTCCGGATAATTTGCAGAAGCTCCCCTATGAGCCGTTATATCTATTTTTCTTATGTATTCAATATTTAAATCGTATGTTCCCTTATAAATTCCATAAGTAAAAACTAACCCCATTCCAAAAGTAATAGTGAAGAGAATGACAAATATTTTTTTTAATATTTTATTGGTATTTTGACTATCTTTTGTAAAATGAATGGGCAAATGAAAGATTTTCTCTTGTTTTTTTGTTTTGTGTATGTAAAATAAAGAACTAATACATGCATAACTAATTGGAGTGGCAAGAAGCGTAAAAATTAAAAAAGAAATGGCTATAAATCCAGAAATAATTGTGGTCAAAAAACTTTTTAATAAAATGTTTTCAAACCATTTGGAAAATAAAAATATAATTAGTATACCTATTCCTATAAAAAGGACATAAATTAGAAAAAAGAGAAACTGCACAAAAATTAAAGTACACCAATCTTTTAAATGCTTCTTGTAACCAAGAATCGAACTTTTTCTTTTTGCTTCTTTAAACGAAACATTCTCTAAAATGTAATAGTGAATTGCATACAACCATTTTAGAATTAAAAATATAAAAAATAAAAGTATAAAGGTAACAAATAGAAAGAGAAAACCATTTTTTTCAAGGCAATCTTTTATATAATCAGGAATGCGAATCGATGAAATAAAACTTGAACTAATTCCTACATTTAAAAAAGGAATCAGAAACAAAATTAAAATTGCTAGAGATAGGTTTTTCAAATGAAACATATTTTTACATTTTTTTAAAGATATCCCTATAGCTTCTATAATTTTAAGTTTTTGCTTTTGCTGAGAGTAATCCAAAATAACAACAATCGTAGTGATATCAAACATGGTATAAACCATCATTAATAACAGAAGAAATAGCAACAACAAAAAAGTAATAGGATGAGCAAAAAAAGAATACAAATTTTCAAACGTTAAATAAGAATATCCTCTAAATTTCATAATAAATTCAAATAAATGAGCAAAAAAGGGTGTAAAGAAAAAAACAGAAAGTAACTTAAATAGAAATTCAAAACCAATTAATGTTTTTATATTGTATAGTAACATTTTTTTGGTTTCTTTTATATACTTCATAAAACACACTTCTTTCTATTGATTATTATAAAAAAGTGTATCCTTACAAAAATACACTTTTTTAAATTTTTCGTTATTTTTATGGACCTTCTTCATTTTTTTAAGATTCTTCTGTTAAAAAATAGGATTTTAATTTTTTCAAATTTTCTGTCTCAATAAATACATAGATATTTTTTTCCTTCGTATAGAAAGTTGTTCCATCGTACTCTACGATTAAATTGTTTTCGCTATCAAAAAATTGCCATATTTTTCCCAAATGATTGTCATTTTTATTTTCTTGCCAAGTTGCGATTGCAAAAAGATTGACTATCTCTTTTATAGTTTCTTCCTCTTCTACTACTTGATATTCTTTATATTTATGCTGATTATCCAAAGTCTCTAAAGTACCTAAAGAATCCTCTATTCCAAGAATTATTTTTTTTGTAGTTTGAAGTTTTTCAAAAAGCATTTTTACTTCTTTTTGCCCTGCTTCTTTTTTCTTTTTTTCCTCTAATTCTTTTTTTTGTTGTTCTTCTTTTTTTTCGTTTTCAATTTGTTCATTTTTGGCTTTATTTTCTAGAATTTTTTCTTCTTCTTTTTTAAAATGATTAAAGGTAAAAATTAAAGTAGTACCTAAACCTATTAATATCAAAATTAATAATACTATTTGTTTTATTTTCATTCGTGTAACACCTTTTCTTCTCTTCTTTTTCTAAAAACTTTTTTTCACATTCCTTGTTTTTTCTTCGCTTTTTTTGGTAAACATTTACATGTTTCTAAAATTATTTCTTTGATAAAATCTTGATTTTCCATATCTTCTATAAGATACATAGGTTTCGCACCATCATAAGGTATCTCTTCTTTTAAATTGTATTTTTCATTACTTTCTACTTTTTTAATCAACAATCGATTGTTGTAAAGTCCTCCAAATAAAATATCATCGTAATATAGCAAATACTCTCCCATCATTGGTTTAAAAGTTATACTCTCAAGTACATTTAATTGTTCTAAAACATATTCTTTATAATCATTTGTGGTTCTCATATTTTTTCCCTTTCTCTTTTTTTATTTTTTCCTTTTTGGTAGGTTTTATAATTCAATATCAACGGATTTAAAATTACTATAATATCTTGCCGATATAGTTGTGAATTTTAAAACACAATAATCGGGATCCGTTTTACCACCTTTGTAATACATTGTATCTCCAAGTTTCCATAATTTATTTTTTGACTCTTGATCTTCTAATACTTCTATTGTTCCTTTAAGCATTACTCCTCTATAAAATCTTTTGTCACAAAAATACAAACAAGACTTTCTATTGTTTTTAAAAGATTGTACTTTTAAAGAGGAAGTATTTGTTGATAGATATATTTCTTTTAACCCGTTTCTTATTCTAGGTTTTAACATCGCTTTTGTATTTGGAAATCCATCTTTATCAATAGAACTTATATAACAAATACTTTGCTTATCCATTATATTTCCTATAGTTTTCTTGGCATCTTTCATAATTTTAACTCCATTTTTAGTTTGATGAAATTTAATATATATTCCTATTATAACACACCCTAATTTACAAAAATAGAATTTTTTAAATGAATGTAATTACTGTTACGTTCATATATTTTTTTCTAATTTTTATAATACTCTTCATTATCAATAACACAATATTTTAGAGCTTTGTCTTTATCTTGGACAATAAATATATCTTTAATGCCTCCATTGGCTTCTAAACTATTACACCAAGCTAAATAAAACTTTGTTTCAAAAAAATTTTCTTTCGTTTCAAAATATACAGAACCTCCATCATTAGAAGCATTGTATACTTCCATATTTTTTATCCAATCTTCCATTGTTGTTTTTTTTGATTTTAATTCGTTTTTTAAATTGTGTTTTTTTCCGTTTTCATCTAAGTAAACAATCTTTTTTAAATAAGAATAAATCTTTCTTCCTTCTTCAAGTTCATAATACAAAATCAAATTATCTTCTTTTGTTTTTTGTTCAATCCAATTTTGACGAATTAAATCTTTCCCTGTTCGTTCTACTTCTTTTTTGCATCCTGTTACAAGAAATAATAGACAACAAATCATTAGAATTTTTTTCATTTTAACCTACTTTCTTATCACGTACAGTATAACAAAAAAAGAACAATACTTAAATACGTTTTGCTCTTTTTCTTTTATTTAATTCTATAGAATCTCTAGTATACTAAACTTAGATTTCTAAAAATATTTTCTATTCCTTTTTAGAGGTATACATGATTCCTGAAGATTCTAATTGCAATTGATACCCATACTTAAAAATATAAATCATACTGAATAGAAATAATATTTGTATTAAATCAAATAGTTCCCAGCCACTTATACTATCTGTATTTAACAATTTTGAAACTATAACTCCACTTATATTTGATAGAAGAGTTGCTACAATCATGAAACAAGCTATTTTTCGAATAAAATTAGTATTTTCTAAAGTAAATGGTGTATCTCCTTGATGAATATTAATAAACAATTTTTCTAACGTAGAAAATATACGCAGAGTTAAAAATAAAGTAATACACAGTGTTAGAAATCCTATTTCTATATAACCCACAATGAAATATTTAGAATTATGGTTTAATGCATCCATCATTTTAGAATTTTTTCCTATTAGAATTACATTTTCGTTGTATTTTAAGGTGAACTTGTCTCTATCATTTATGATCTTTAATTTGTCATTGTTCCATACAAGTTTATTTTCTTTCACTTCAACATTATGAAAAAAAATGGAGTAACTATCATTATTAAAACTATAAACAATAAGGCTATTTTGCAAAAAATATTTCCGATTTTAGATGCGATTGCAATAGTTTTACTTAATCCTTTTATTTTTTGTTGTTCTTCTTTTTGTAATTTCACAACATTGTTTTTGGTTTCTTCATCTAATCCTTCTTTATCAATAATTTTGTCATTTACTAAATCGTTAATACAACAATGAAAAATTTTACAAAGTTCTAAAATATTATTCATTTCAGGATAAGCTTCCCCTGTTTCCCATTTACTAACTGATTGTCTTGAAACTCGCATTTTTTCAGCCAAATCTTCTTGGGATAGTTTTTTACTTTTTCTTAATTTTTTTAAATTATCTCCAAATTTCATAAATTTCCTCCTTTTTACAATTATAATCTTACAATAAAAACTTTTTTTAAGATACCAACTTTAAGTTGCGTTTTTTGTAGGAATTCAAAAAAATTTGTTTTATACTTCTTGTTGAATTTAAATTTTAACAAAATGTGTTATCGTTTTATTATTTTCTTTACTTTTTCATTATTGTTTTTCTTATAAAAATAAAAAAATTTAAAAGCCGTTTTTTTAAATTTACTTGCTTTTAAATTTAGTGTTTCTAAAAATGTTATTTTTTAATCTTTTTTTATTAATTTTATAAAAAAATCATAACTTACCAAAAATCCCTTGCCTTACTATTTTTTAAAAGAAACAAAAATACTATTTTCTTTTTTCTAAATAAGACATTGCTTTTTTGGCTTGCTCGTATTCTAGGAAATGGTTAATTTTATACGTTTTGCCGTCTTTTATAAAGTTAGAACCCGTTTGATGAAAATCAAATTTCACTTGATATTTTTTACAGGTTCTTTGAATGCTTTCTACCCAGGAAAAATCACAAATGCGTGCGTTTTCATAAGACTCACCACTTACAGAAACTTTCTCAATTTTTCCTGTACTTAAATAAGAACTTAGGTCTATATTTTCTAATAAAGGTGAAGCAAAAATAAATCGGTGTTTTATTTTACACTTTAAAAATAAAGGAAGTCTTTCATGTACTTTTTCTTGATTCTCACAAGTTACGGCGATTATAACATTTTCGTATCCTTCGCCCCAATCTGTTGGAATACATTCGTTAAAACGTTCAATACGTTTGGTGGGAATTAAAAAGGTTACATCACTTCGAAGTTTGATAATTTCCCAAGCTTCATTTCGCCATAAATCAGCTTCTTCTAAGAAAAAATCGGAGGTAAAACAAGTTGCAAGTTCACTTTTAGGTTTAATTTTGTATTCGCCATTTTTATCTTTTTTTAATGGTAAATAAAAATTAGTTTTGGACTTTGTAATCACACTTGTATCAATACTTCGTTTGGAATCTAAATAATAAACGTAACAATGAAGGCAACCAGGGCTGCATTTATGACACCCATGCCAAGGATTCCATTGGATTTTTTTCATGGCCATCACCTTATTGTTAGTATATCATATCTTTTTTAGTTGGTTTTAATAAATTATTTTTCTCTTCTAAAGAGGTTCAGAAAAAACTCTATGATTTTCATTAAAAAACATGTAGTAGGTACTTTTTCATCGGTTAGGTCTTTTTCTTTGGCGTATCCGTTTTTATCGGTTTTATATGGGGCATTTATTCCCTTTTGTTGATTGGTATCTTGTATGGTTACTTTTTTATTTTGATACATTTTTTTTATGGTAGTTCCATTTTCATCTTTATATAGTGGTCCATTTAAATAAGCCGTATCTCCTTTTTTGTATTTTAAGGAAACATTTTCTTTCTCTTCTAAATGATTTAGACCATTTTTACGAATAATTTCTGGATAGTCATAAAACGCTTTGTCCCCATCCACACGAGATTCAATTCCGGGAATTTTATCATGATCTGTATATTGCCATAATCCACTACTCCCACGATAAGAAAAGTCTTTTCCCCATTCAGCAACCCATTTGTCGTATTTAGAAAGTTTTTCATCATTTAGTATTCCATTTAAGGTACTCAAGCTTGCGTAAATTCCTACGTAATAACCTGCACTTTCTATTTTTTCACAATAATGATTAACAATATCAACAAGCTTTTCTTTTGGCAAAGTAAGTTGATCTCTTTCTTCAACATCCAAGAATACAGGATATTCTAATTGTTTATCTTTAATTAAACGAAGAGTATGTTCCGCTTCACTTTCTGCCATATTTAAGTTGGTAGCGTAACTAAATAAATACACTCCATAAGGTATAGAAAGTCTTTCACATTCACTTGCATTTCTTTCAAATTTTACGTCATCTTGACTTTTCGTATTGTTTCCCCAACCACATCGAAGAATAGCAAAATCTATATATTTTTTTGTTTCTTCCCAATTTATTTCTCCTTGATAACTAGATACATCGATTCCTTTTTTCATTGAATCACCTCCTATACTATACAATATGAAGAAATTTATTTTTTGCGTAGTTTAAATGTCACAACTTTTTTTATTTTGCATATATGCTTTTTTATTCATTTTGTTTTTCTTTTTAATAGAATAAAAACAAAAAAACCATTGAAGTTCATCAATGGCTTTATTGTAATAATTATGCTCCTTGTCTTCCTAGATATTCAATTACTATAGTTAATAAAGGATTTGTAAAATAAGAAGTTGAACTAATATTTGGCAAATCAGGGGAATCTAAATAAATATTCTGATCCGTTAAATTTACCAATTCGTACAAATCCGTTGTATTGTTTATTGCGATTATACCTTGTCCTACCAATTGTATTGGTATCTCTTCTGTTGTAAACTGACTTGTTCCAATATAAATGTTGTCTGTTCCAACTTTTTTAAATCCAAGAGATACAAAATCGGTTGTTTTATCAAATACATTATTTTTATGTAAAACATAAGCATTTACTGTAAAAGTAATTTTATAATAACCTTCCATATTAAACTTAATCGTTTCATCTGTAGTATCTAGCGTAATTAAATCACTGATATCTAATTCTTCTCTATCAATAGGAAGTCGATCTTTTGCAGGAACGGCGAGTCCATTACCTAATGTACCATTATTGAAAGTGGCAAGATAAGCAGAGCGAGCAATGTTTGTTCCTGCGGGTCCAACTGGTCCTGTTGCACCTTGCGGAATTGTAAAATTTATTTCATAACTTTCGCCTTGGTTCATCGAAATTTCCTTTCTTAAAATACTAAGGAGTCGTATTGGTTGGTGTTATCGTTACACTTGCTTGACTACCTGCAGCTCCTGTTGTTACAGTTCCTATTACTAATCTAGGCGCTGGTCCTGTTGGTCCTTCTGCTCCTTGTACTCCTTGTGGTCCGACTGGTCCTGTCGGTCCTTCTGCTCCTTGTGGTCCTGCTGGCCCTGCTATTCCTTGGTCTCCTTTTTCTCCTTTATCCCCTTGTGGTCCCATAGCTCCTGGATCCCCTTGGTCTCCTTTTGGTCCTTGAGCTCCTTGTGGAATTACAAAATCAAGTGTATAACTAGATGCATTATTTGCATCTGCATAAATATCATTAAAATCCATATTTTTTTTCCTTTCTTTTTTTAATTCGATGGTGTAATAGTTACTTTTGCGGGTGTACCTGGTGCTCCCGTTATAACTTTCCCTATCATAAATGTTGGTGCTATACCATCTTCACCAGCGGGTCCTGTTGGTCCTGGTATCCCTTGAATACCTTGCGGTCCAGTTGGTCCGATAGATCCAGAAGGCCCTTGTAGTCCTTGTGGTCCCATTGGTCCTGTTGCTCCATTTGGAATTGTAAATTCTAAAACTGAATTTTCATTAGTTCCTACATTTTTAACAGACGCATCGCTTCCTGGAGCACCTTGTATTGTTCTACCAACCGTTACAGTGGCAGGTCCTTGTGGTCCTGTTGGTCCTGTTGGTCCTATGATTCCACGACTTGAACAACAACATCCTTGTACAGAATGATTTCTGTTGTAACTTTCCACATATTCACACGCTTTTTGGTATTCTCTACTATTGTTCATGTTTCTCTCCTTTCATAAGTAATATATGAAGGGAAATCATTTTTCGTATGTTGATTTGCCTTATAGAAATTCATTTTCACAAAAAAAGATATATTCTAAAAACTTATATATCCTTATGTTATATTAATCGATTTTCTTTATGACAAGGCTTGCATTTTCATCGATTGCAACTTCTGTTTCCACATCAGAGGCAATTATAATTCTTATAGTACTATCTTTTTGCAAGTTACAAATTGTATTACCACTAAATACGGTTTTTTCATTGATAGCTAATGATTTGGTCTTTTCTGTTGCTAAAACTAAATCTCCGTTATCCCAAACTGATAAAGTTATATTGGCCTTTTTTGAAGTGGCAACGTCTACAACAAAACTTATCTCATAGATACCATTTTGTTCAATTGCAATACTATTTTCTGTAGTATAATTCATATGATTTGCAAGCATTTTATCATTTAAAGGAAGAATTACAGAGTTATTTATTCCCAAATGCAACACATTTAAACAATTACTATAAATTCCTCCATAAGCATTCAGTCCATTGGATGGTCCAACAGGACCTGTTGGTCCTTGTGGAATTGTAAAATCCAACACAAAGTTTTTCGGTTTCATATTTTTTTCCTTTCTTTCTAATTAAAATTCAATTATTGACTATTACTTTTTATGATTTTATGTTTAAACATTCGTATTCATTTTTCATAAATAAAATTTATTTTTGAATATTAATATTGATTATTTAAAAAATTCTTAATTTTACATCTATTTTTTATAAAGTAAAACAGACTAAACTTTTCTATTTTCTTGTTAAATAAAAATTTAATTAACTTTTTAAGTGTTTGGAGTATTGTTCTATTTTCTTAATATTGACTAGAATTTTATTTTTCAAGTAGACCTTATAAAGTTTATATAAAATTTTTCTACTAATTCAAAAGATAATCTTTTCCTTTTCTAATTTTTTTTAACAGCAAATTATCTTTACACTATTTTATGAAAAAGAAAAAAAATCGTTCCAAAACAAAAAAAATTTCCTTTTTAATAAGGAAACTTTTTGATAATTAAATTAGCATTTTCTAAAATTCCGTTGGAAGTGCTACTTTTATTAAATTCTATAACTAATCGAACAGAAGAATTTGCTTTTAAAATTTTTGTTTGTGAAAAATAAATTTCTTGCGAATTGTCTAATGAAATTGTTATAAAATTTTCTTCTACTCCATTGTCTTCGGTTTTTATAATTACAGAAGAACTTGTAGTGGAACCTGTTTCTTTTAATCTACCACTAAAAGAGATTTCATAATATCCTATTTCATTTAAAAAAATCGTGTTATTTGTAAATGCAAATATATTAAAATTTTCTGGTACAACATTAGTTCTTATTAAAGTTAAATAACTAGCTGATGTAGCGTTTTCAAAATTTGTATAAAAAATCGCTGTAATTCCAATGGGACCTGTGGGTCCTGTTGGTCCTTCTGGTATGATAAAATCAAGTGTATAGTCTGAATCCAAATCCATAGTTTCCTCCCATTTTTACAATTTTTGAAAAGAAAAACGTTTTATATTTAAAGAAACATTTTCTAATAAAGCGTCTGAATTTCCATTTTTTTGAAAAATAATAGCTACTTTTTGTAAAGAGCCATATTCTCCCATTTTGATTTGAGAAAAAAATATTTCTTTGGTTCCCGTTTGCAATTCTATTGAAATTAAATTATTAGAAAATCCATTAGTATTTTGAGTTTTTAAGATAACATTGGCACCTAAATTCGTGTTTGTTTCTTTAATCGTTCCTGTTAAAGTATACTGAAAATACCCTGTATCTGTAAAATAGATATATTCATCATCAGACGTAAAAAGAGAAGAATCTGGTGGAGATTTAAATGTATTTAAAATCATTAAATTGCCATTCGTTGAAGAAGGATTGTACGTAACGTATATGTTTGGCTCATTGGCAATAGGTCCAGTAGGTCCTGTAATTCCCCTAGGTATCGTAAAATCTATTTTGTATTCTTTTGCATTCATATAATCTTCTCTTTTTCTATTTTATAAATTGTATGGTTTTATTCTAAGAATTATGAATTTTTTGAAAAACAAATAAATAGATTTATTCTTTATTAAGCTAGTTTTTGTTTCTTTTTAGAGAGAATATTTGTCCCTATCACGAATCCTAAAGCAAATAAAAGTAGTACTCCCATATTTAAGAAGATGGGTTTTAAACTTTCAAAGTCAAAAACTTCCAAAGTCTTCAAAATTTCATTGGTTTTAATAAAATAATAGGAAGGCAAAACGTGCGCTATAAAAAGAACGCTATTAGGAAGCCACTCCATCGGTACAAAAGTACCACATAAGAAACTAGAACCAAGGGCAATTACATTAATAATTCCGTTCAAAGCATTTTTATTGGTTACTATATTTCCTAATAAAAAGGAAAGTGTAAGAGCACAAAAAGTAAAGACAAAAGAATTTAAAATATAAAATAAGCCATGCATTGTAAACATATTTTTTCCTATAAGAACCAAACTTAATAAAATATAAAATAACCAGAATAAAAAGGCAAACAAACTATTGGAAAAAAGCAAAATTCGATTGTATTTTTTATAAGGAATGCTACTAATAATTGTTCTTTTTTGAATGGACTTATTTTTAAAGCTAGATAGAATTAAACATAGAACATAAATCGTTCCTGCTAAAATACAATAATTGGTAAAATTAAAATATAAAGCCATTTTATTTAAAGATTCTGTATCCAATTCCGATTTTATTTCTACTTTCACTTCAGTAGTTAACGTTTCGTTAATTTTTCCAATTAATTCCTCTTCTGTTAATTCTAAATTCAAATAAGAATTGGCTATATTTAAATATCTTTCTAACATTCTATTTACTAAAGAAGAAGCGTAATCGTGTAAGCTTTTAATAGAAATCGTTGGATTCTTTTTGCTCAGTAAGTCTTTGTGGAAATTTTGGGGAATCTCTACTATAAAATTTACGCTTCTATAAAATAAAGCATCGTTTCGTTTTTCTTCTATATTTTCTATTTCTACAACTTCACAATGTGTAGAAAGGTAAGTAATTAAATCTTTGGTTACTCCTACAAATTCATCTTTATTGACAATGATAATTTTCGGTTTACTTGGAGAAAAAGACATTGTATTTTCATTTGTTTTCATATTAAAGCTTGTAAAGAAAATTAAAATAACTGTGTATAAAAGAATCGGTGCTTTACATTTATTTAATACTTTTAAAAAAGTTTTAAATATGGTCATATTTTTGCCTCCTTAAATAAATTATGGCGATAAATAGTAAAAGTATAGAAAAGACTACTAGACGAATACAGTTATAAAAAAATCTATCATACGTTGTATAGTAATACAAAGAATAAAAACCATCGGTGATACAATTAGCGGGATTTATTTTATTTAAAATAGGTAATTTTGTATCTACAATATATTTCATAGTAATTCCCATCATTCCAGACAAAAAGCACCAAAACATAGTAATCGAAATCATAATTCCTATTTTTGTATTTTCATTTACTTTGAATACAGAAGCAATAAAAATACCAAGAGATAACCCTGCTAAACTTCCCAAAAATGACAGTAAAATAAGAAAAGACAGATGACTACCATAATCTACTTTTAAAACGAAAATAGTATACAAAAATAGTAAAGCCAAACCAAAAAGCTGAACGATATAACTGGAAAGTACACTACTAAAAATCAATTTTCCCTTTGGTGTAGGACTTATGCAAATTCTTTTTCCATTACTAGACATATTGGGTAAATGATGATTTATAGAAACCATTCCAAGAATACCCCCATACAAACAAGTCATGGCAATTAGCGTATAAAATTCAATCATCGTATAACTCATATTGGCAGAAGTCTCATCTTTAATAGTAGGATTATTTTCTTGCTGCATTTTTAAAACGTTCTTTCCTACTTCTGCCATTATTTTATAAATTTCTTCATCGGATGTTTGTTCTGTTATATATTTTGCAGCTTCAAAAGAGACAACATTTTTAACTATTTTTTCAGATTCCAAAATTTCTTCGACAACGTATTTCAATATGGTTTCATTAATTCCATTTGCATTTACCATTATCTTAGGATTTTCTTCTATCCATAAAAATCCATCAATCTCTTTTTTGTTTAATAATTTTTCAGCTTCTTCTTTTGTCGTATATTTTATAGCAAAAAGTTGATTTTTGCTTTCTTCTTTCCCAAATTCTTGAAAAGCTTCCTTTAAAAAAGTATGGTTGTGAAAAGCATCGTTATCTACAATGGCAATAGGAATAACCTGAAAGGTCTCACTATTTTCAATATTGGAAAAAGCCATTTGAAAAAAAGTTCCTAAGATCAGTGGAAAAGCAAATGTCCAAAAAAGAAGCATTCTATCTTTTATAAGTGTTTTGAAAGCGTATTTAAAATTATGAAAAAACATTAGTCTCGTAATTCCTTTCCCGTCAATTCTAAGAAAACATCATTTAGAGTTGGACGTTCTGAAAATATTTTGTTGTAAACAACTTTTTTTGTTTTAAGAAAATCCATTAATTCACTTAAATTATTTTTTCCTTTTTTATACGTAATAAATAAAATGTTGTCTTTATAAAGGATTTCATCCACATTTTTAAATTGTTTTATTTCTTCTAAGATTGTAGAAGAAATTTCTACTCCTTCAATGGTTACTTTTTCTTCAATATTAGCTAATTTTTTTAATTCATCTGTTGTTCCACTGGCCAAAACACGCCCTTTATCTAATATAATGATACGATCACAAAGAATTTCTACTTCTTCCATGTAATGTGTAGTATAAACGATTGTTGCTCCATCTTCTTTTAATTTTTTAATTCCATCCAAAATATTATTTCGACTTTGGGGGTCTACGGCAACTGTTGGTTCATCCAAAAAAATAAGTTTGGGTTTGTGTGCTATTCCACAAGCAATATTTAGTCTTCTAAGCAACCCTCCTGAAAGTTGTTTAGGTAAAAATTTTTGATAATTTTCTAGACCTACTAAATTTATAGCCTCTTTTATATAAACTTTTCTTTTGGTTTTATCTTTAATATAAAGACCGCAAAAATAATCAATATTGTCATATACGTTTAATTCTTCAAAAACAGCTACTTCTTGAAATACGACTCCAATATCTTTTTTAATATCATAGGCATTGGGTTCCATATTTTTACCAAATATTTTAATTTTTCCTTTACTAAATTTTAATAAAGACAAAATGCAATTAATGGTTGTCGTTTTTCCACTCCCATTTGGACCCAAAAGGCCTAAAATTTCTCCTTCATGCACTTCAAAAGTTAAATCATCTACTGCACGGACATTTTTATATTCTTTTACTAGATTTTTAACTTCTATACAATTTTTCATTTTTTCCTCTTTTCTATTTACTTTCCACTTGCAAAATTTTATGTATTTGGTTAATTTCTTACATAATTTTTTTTCATTATAACATATTTTTTTCTTTTCCGTAAAAGGTAAAGGCCCATTCTTATTTTATCTAGTAGAATAGTCTATAAAGTAAGGGAGGAAATTATGATTGAAACAATTTTAAATCTACATCCTATTTTACAAGCTGGACTAGCCACTTTATTCACTTGGAGTATTACAGCTATTGGTGCATCACTTGTATATTTTTTTAAGCATATCAATAAAAATTTAATGGATGGTATGCTTGGATTTGCTGGCGGTGTTATGATTGCTGCATCCTTTTTTTCACTTATTGCTCCTGCCATAACGATGGCGGAAAGCTTAGAGCTTATTCCTTGGCTTGTCGTGTTTATAGGTTTCTTTTTAGGAGGACTTTTACTATTTATTGGAGATAAAGTTTATGATATTTATGAAAAACGAAATCCAAAGAAAAAAGATAAAAAAACAAGTTTTAAACGTTGCTTTATGTTAATAAGTTCTATTACACTTCACAACATTCCAGAAGGTATGGCTGTGGGAGTGGCATTTGGTTCAGTTATTTATGGGCTGGATGGTGCAACACTTGCGGCGGCATGGACTTTGGCACTTGGAATCGGACTTCAAAATTTTCCAGAAGGAACTGCTGTTTCTATGCCACTACGCCGTGAAGGTATGAGTCGAAATAAAGCGTTTTTATTAGGACAACTAAGTGGTATTGTAGAGCCTATCGCTGGAATTATAGGTGCACTATTGGTTATAAAAGTACGTATACTACTACCATTTTTACTTGCTTTTGCAGCAGGAGCTATGATTTATGTAGTTGTAGAAGAATTAATACCAGAAAGTCAAACCAACAAAAAGAAAGATTTAATGGCTTTATTTACTTTAATTGGCTTTTCAGTAATGATGATTTTAGATATTGCTTTAGGTTAAAAAGTGCTTGAAAAAACACTTTTTTATTTTCTTAATTGTGAACTAAAGTTTAAAATAGTAAAATGCAAAGTGGTTATTTAATCGTTTGTAATATCACCATTACCAGTTATAGGAATAGCTTCTCCTAAATAAGTTGGTTTTGGTTTCAAAATGCATTGAAATACGTCTTTATTTCTCGCTAAAAATTCCCGTATTTCTCGTTTGGTTTGCCCTATATAGTTTCTTGGATTGGATGGCACACCATAGGCTTCTATACCCAATTGATTTGCGATATATAAAGCTCGATACAAATGATATTTTTGTGTTACAATTATAATTTTTTTAACACCAAATATTTCTTTTGCTCGATAAATACTTTCATAAGAAGAAAAACCAGCATGATCCATAAAAATAGCTTCTGAAGGTATTCCTTTTTCAATAGCAAAAGATTTCATGCTATTCACTTCATCGTATTCCACTCTAGCGTGGTCTCCACTCATAATGATTTTTGGTGCAACGTTCTGCTCATACAAATTTATAGCTTCCAAAAGTCTATCTTCAAGCATAGGACTTGGTTTATCTATCCAAATGCCTGCTCCTAAAACAAGAATAGCGTCGGCATCTTTTATAGAAGTTCTTTTTGCCCCATCTAAAATTTGGCTTTTGGTAGTTTCCACTACAAAAAAGTTGATAAAAAAAAGAAGGATTATTCCTAAACTAAAGAACAGAATACCGTATTTTATTATTTTCTTTTTCATTTTAAATAAGATCCCAAGACTATTGCTTCTGACACCACTTGGCACAATTCTCTATTCTTTTTCCATTGTCCCCTTGTTTTTCATCATAAGAAAAACTTTTTAACAAATCACAGGGAAAGCTTTGGCACTCGCCACAACAATTGAATTTTTTTTCTTCAACACAATTTTTAATAGGACAAACGTCTCCCCAAAAAGGCTTTGTAATCTTTAAGCAACCCGTACAAACTTGTTCTTCTTTAAAATGGCATACATTACATTGGATTCCACATCTTGATTCAACTTCTTTTTTTATTTTTACTTCTAACATATTTTCCTACTTTCTTTAAATTCCAAAAAAGCAAAGCGATGTTAAAAAAGATAACATTATCGTAATCGTTTTTAACATAATTATTTATTCCTTTTCTAAATCTATGGTAGAAAAAGCTCCTAAATCGTAAACTTCGTAGCCTAACTGTTTTAAAGTTTGGTAAGCTTTTCCACTACGATTTCCACTTTTACAATAAACAAAAATAATTTTATCTTTCTCTAAATTTGTTTTTTCATTGATTTCATCGTAAGGAATATGAATAGCCCCTTTAATATGACTGGTCTCGTATTCTTCTTTGGTACGAACATCCACTATTGTGTATTCTTTTTCTGCCATCAACTCTTTATAAGATTTACTTTTTTCTTTACCTTGACAACCAAATAGAAAAAGACTACATAAACACAAAATTAAAATTTTTTTCATTTCTAACTTCACTTTCTAATATGATTTTATCGAAAAAAAAGAAACTATGCAAATTTTTTATTTCTTTTCCACTTCGTTTTTATTATTTTACCTGTTTTCTTGCTTACGCTTTCTGTATTCTTTTAGTGATTTAAATAACCTATTTTTCTTTTTATGAAGTCGTAAAATTAATATAAGTATCAATTGCACCAATTAGTTCATCTATACTTTTATATTTATCTTCTTGTTCGTAAAACATTTTTGTTTTAAGTATTCCAAAAAAATTTTCTATCATTCCGTTATCCATACTATTTCCTTTTCTAGACATGCATCGAATAATCCTGCGATTCTTTAATTTTTGCTGATAAGATTCATGTTGGTATCATGATCTGAATGAAGTATTAAACCTTCTAAATTTTTATCTTCAAAGCCTTTTTTTAACATATTATTTATTTGTTCTAAATTAGGTAATTTGGAAATATTATGAAATACAACTTCACCAATATATCCATCTAATATTGGAGATAAATAACATTTTTCTCCACGAAGATTAAATTCAGTCATATCTGTATACCACTTTTGATTTGGCTTTTCTGCATTAAATTCTCTATTAATATGATTATCAGCAATTTTGCCAACAGTTCCTTTATAAGATAAATATTTTCTTTTATTTCTTTTTAATGGTCTTAAATCTAATTTAACCATTATTCTATAAACTTTTTTATGCTCCATTCGGATAATCGTTTCTTCTTATACTTCTCTAATTATAGTATCTTAAAATCTTTCCCTTAATTCTTGACAACCACCGGGCAAGCCCTATTTATCTATTAGCTCTACTTTGCAATAATACTTGCCCATTTTCGTTAACAATAATTGCAGCAGCACCATCTTATAATAATACAAATTTATGTTGTAAAACACCCATACATAATCTTGTAAAAACAGGGTAGCCAATAGTATTACTTAATTCTATAATTTCATCTGCAAACAATTGATTTATAATATTAACTAAATCCTCATATTTTATATTTCTTTTTTCTTGATTAGTCCACTTTTTAATTTCCTCTAACATTTCCTTACCACTCATTTAAAATCCTCCTTATTTGTTTAAATATTTAATGCTTTTGATTAAATATTTACAACTCTCTGTTATTATATTAGAATCCTGTGTTTCGTTATATGTGAAAAATTTATATCCTAAGCATTTATCAGGTTCCATTATTTTAATTTCACCATCTATATACTTCCCATAGAAAATTATAAATAACCAATTAGTATCACTCTTTTGCACATGATAAAGTCCAATTGAATCACTAATTTCTATATTAACTTCACTACCCATTTCTTCTTTCATTTCTCTTATAATTGCTGATTTAAAATCTTTATCAATATCATCTAAGCTACCACCAACAGCTTCATATAAACCATTTTCATCACGAGATTTTATTCCTCTTTGTTGAAGTAAAATATTTCCTAATTCATCTTCTATATGCGCTATAACACCTATTTTTTGATTTGGATAATTGAAAGTTTTTATATCAGTGATATTTGCTTCATGATCTAATTTATAAAACTCCATTTCTATCACTCCAATTTAAAATAATTTTACACTTACTTATTTACTCATTAAATATATTATATCACGTATAATATCGAGTAGTAAATGAAAGAAGAGTTCAATTACTTGATACTTTTTTGATTTACTATTTAATATTTTTACTTATTTCTTATAAGAAATAAGTAAAAATTTGCGCTTGAGTCTAGGCAAATTATATCAGGGGTCTTTGTATCCATAAATCTGATGGCCTAACTCTTTTTCTTTTTACTTTTCTAGTTTAAGAATGTGAGGATTTAGTCCTATATAACAAGCGTGATGAGGAATAAGAAGTTTAAGAGTCCAATCGCAAGAAAAGATGTTTTTATGCAGTACGTTTTAGTTATTGATGTTACTAAAGGAAAAAGTATGGTTAGTCTTATTAGTTTCTTGTGGTGAAGTTCTAATTGATCCATACGAAATCAATCATTCTATTTATGATTTTTCTAAATTACTAAATTGAATAAACAAATTAAAATTAGAAAACATTTCTGTAATTATGGAATCTACTGGTATCTATAGACTTGTAGAAAGATTCTTTTTAGAAAATCATTTTAAAGTCTTGGTTATTAATGCTTTATATTCTAAAATGTATAAAAGAAATCTTCGTAAAACTAAAACAGATAAACTCGATTGTATCTCTCTTGCTGAATTATTATTTACTACTAACTTTAATGAATATGTGAAACCTGATACTATTTACTTAAATATGAATGCTTTATCTAGTCAATATCATGCTTTAAGTGAAGTAAACATTAATCTTAAGAATAGATATAAAAACTTAGTTTATTTATGTTTTACTGAATATGAACTTCTTTTTAAAGGAAATACGATTTATTCAGATATTGCTTTACCTTTTATTGAACAGTATCCTCATGCTGAACTTATTTCTGATACTAGAATAGATTCTCTACAAAACTTTTTTAAAAATAAAAATTTTAGTCACTTGAAAAGTAAAACTATTAAAATTAAAGAAGTTGCCAAGAACTCTTACCTTTTTGTAAATAAAGAGGATGAAATTGTTTCTGAAAACGGTTAAAGGATTGGTAATGTTATATAATTTAAATAATTATAAATAATAGAATCTTATCATTTTTCTTCGCTCTCTTGCTCCTTTTTCAACTAGTAGGCACATACCTCTTAGGATAGTATAACTAAACATATACTACACAAAAAAAACTATAATATTTTTTTAAAATCAGTAAAAATATCAATTTACTCGTTTTTTAAGAAGCCCAGATAACATCATTATTCCTTGTTCAGTTAAAACATATGGTAAATATCTTATTCCACCATGTACTATTTCATTTCTTAAACTTGAGGTCACAGATTGTGATCTCAAGTTTATTAGTTCTTCCATAGTTAGTTGAAAACAAAATGATTCTGGAAATCTCATAATATTTCTTTTAATCGTTTGATTTATAATTCTTGTTTCTGTTTTATATAATTTTGCAACATCTGATGAGAAAATAACTTGCTTTCCTCTTATTTCAAAAATCATGTCTTCAATTTTTATATTTTCTTTTACTAATAATTCATTCATAACCTAAAACCTCCATTTATAATTTTAATTATACATTCATACCAGTTAGGGTGGTATGATGAAACATATTCTCCACAGACAACCTCTATAATATTTTTTCAAAAATCACACAAAATATCAACAATTTACTCGTTTTTTCACCATTTTTTCGGCCCTTACTGAACAGTTGATTTTTCCAGTATTTATAAAGGTTTATCGCAAGCTTAACACACACACACATTCAGCATGATGAGTAAAGCTAAACATGTCCAAAAGATAGAATTTTTCTATTTTGTAGGCTGTTACTAATCCCTTTAAATCTCTTACAAGTGTCATGGGATTACAGGATACATAAACGATTTTTTTTACATCACTCTTTAATAGAAACTGACATGTTTCTTCGCTTAATCCTTTTCTAGGAGGATCCACTACAATAGTATCATAATCTTTTTCAATCTTAGAAATAACTTTAAAAGCGTCCCCTAAAATAGGAAAACAGTTGGTAATATGGTTTAACTTAATGTTTTCTAAATGATTAAGAACCGCGTTTTGCACTATCTCGATACTATATACTTTCTTAGCAGACTTACTAGCAAGCAAACTTAGAGTGCCAACCCCTGAGAACAAATCCAAAACAACATTGTCTTTTTTTATACAATTTATAACGCAAGAAAAAAGTTTTGGTGTAACATAAGGATTGATTTGAAAAAAAGCATCGTAACTTACTTTAAATAAAAATCCATTTATTCTTTCATAGAAAAAATTATTTCCATATATTGTTTCTCCATTTTGTACAACACCAACTATTTTCACATTAGAAAAATTTTCTATTTTAAAATCAATTTGATCATTCGTTTGAATGATAAGTAATACCTCTTCATTCCAATTGCTACGAACTGTAATAGCACCATTTTGAATCTTTAGTGTTTTTAATTTTTTTAGGCAATCGTTTATACTTTTTTTGGCAAGTGGACAAGTTTCAATTTCAATTAAAGAATGACTTTTTTCTTCATAAAAACCAATTGTTCCCTTTTTTACTTTTAGAGAAAGTTTGTTTCGATATTCTTTAGGATTTTCATTTTTTATTATTTCTATTTTTGGAAACTCTACTTTTGAATTTCTTAAAATATTTTCTACTTTTTCCTTTTTAAAACGTATAGAATCTTCGTAGGTCATATGTTCTAAGTCACAGCCACCACATAGATTATAATAAGGACAAAAAGCTTTTGTACGAGATTCACTTTTCGTTTTGTATTCTACTACTTCTCCTATATTGTAATTTTTAGAAGAATGAATAATTTTGCAAAGAACGATTTCATTAGGCAATGCGTTTTTAAGAAACGTTACTTTTCCATCTAAAAAGGCAATTCCTCTTCCTTGATGATCTAATTTTTCAATTTTTAACTCATTCATACAAATACACCATTTTCATTATACAATAAATTAGGTATACTCGCCAATTTTTGGGAGAATACTAAAAATGGTGAAATATATGCAAGAAAAAATCTTAAAAAGGTTACAAGAAGAATTTAAAAAAAATACCGATTTTGTTGTCAAAAAAATCAAAACAAAAAATTTTAAAGACATTTATGTCATTTATTTAGAAACTGTCACAGGAAGCGATAAAGTAAACGATTATATTCTAAAACAGCTTACTTCGATTAACAATTTGAAGGGTGTAAAAATGGGAGATATCGAAAGTATTATTCCCGGACCCAATACAGTAAAAATAACGGAGCCCGATCAAATTGAATACTATTTAACCAATGGGTTTACGATTGTTTTGACCACCAAAGAAATTTTAGCGTTTGAAACCAAAGCTGATATCAATCGTAGTGTAAGTGTTCCAGAAGTTCAAAAATCCATTTATGGGCCTAGTGATGCTTTTACCGAAAACATTCAAATCAACTTAGGACTTTTAAAACGTCGTATTAAATCAAGCCATTTAAAAAGCGATGACTTAAATATGGGAAGAAAAACGAATACAAAGGTTCAAATTTTATACTTTGATGATATTACGGATATGTCTATCGTAAATTCTCTAAAAGAAAAATTGAATTCTATTGATGTGGATGGCATTATTGATGCTGGAAATATTGCCAATATTTTATCAGAAGATGAAAATACTCCCTTTCCAACGATTTCCCAAAGTGAAAGACCCGATGTAATTGCAACAGCTCTTTTAGAAGGAAAAGTCTGTATTATGGTGGACACTTCTCCTTTTGTTTTAATTCTTCCTTCTTTCTTTGCCGATTTTATCAATCCTGTTGTTGACAACTACAATCGAAACGTCAATGTAAATTTTTTAAAAATATTAAGATTTGCTTCTTTTTTCTTTACAATGATGTTACCAGGAGTATACATAGCTCTTGTCAATTTTAATATGGAAACGATTCCAACCAGTCTTCTTGTTAATTTTGCGGGTCAAAACGATGGAGTTCCTTTTCCAACTATTATAGAAGCCATCGTCATGATTATTGTCTGTGAAATATTAAGGGAAAGTGATTTACGTTTCCCGAGTAGCTATGGAAGTGCGATTTCGATACTTGGAGCTTTGGTTTTAGGAGAAGCGGCAGTTTCTGCGGGCATTGTTAGTCCAATTATGATTATTATTATTGCTTTTACATTTATTACCAGTTTGATATTTACAGAACTAGAAGTCATCAATGCCATACGATATTTTCGATTCGTTTTCTTAATACTTGCTGCCATGTATGGACTTTACGGAATTGCTCTTGCTCTTATTTACTTTTTAATTCATATCACAAGTATAAGATCTGCTGGAAAACCTTATTATTACCCTATCGTTCCTTTTGACTTTACTTATATTAAAAAAACATTATTCAAAGTAAAATATGTAAACGATACCAAACGTAGTAAAGTGTTAGCTAAAAAAAATCAAATCAAACAAAGGAGTGATGTTGCGTGAAGAAATACTTTATTCTTTTTGTTACTCTTTTATTCTTAACAAGTGGTTGTTACGATTATACGGAACTGAATGATATGGCAATTGTTTCAGGAATTTCCATTGATTATCAAGAAAATGCATTTCAAGTTTCTTTTGAAATATTAAACACAGTTAACAAAGACGATGATCCTGATGCCCCTAAAGTCTACCTTACAGAAGGAAGTGGAACTTCTATTTCCGAAGCGTTTGCAGATGCTTCCTTAGAAATAGCTAAAATTCCCTATCTCGCTCATTTAAAAACTCTGGTTATTGGAGAAGAAGTCGCAAAAGAACATACCAAAGAAATTATTGACTTTTTGATTCGAGACAATCATATTCGCAATATCTTTTTTCTTGTAGTTGCTAAAGATACTACAGCATTTAACATTATTCATAATACCGATACCAACAATCCTGTTGCCAGTACCGCAATAGCAAACTTAATTGATAGCGCTTTATTTACCAATAATATTGCGACAAAACTAAATTATGAAAAATTTGTTACCAATATTATTGATCCTAGAAAAGATACCTTTGCAACATCTGTTGCAATAGAAAATGGGATTTTAAAACTTGGACCACTGGCTATCTTTAAAGGGTATGATATGCAACTTTTCCTAACTGAAGAAGAAAGTGCAACTTTTAATGTTATGAATGGAGAATCTGAAGAAATACATTTTAATGTAAAATGCCCTAATGATGAAAATGAATTTATTGTTTTAACTACGTTTAATCATCCGAAATCAGAAGTAGAAATAGAAAAAGATACAGTAAAAATTAAGAGCGAAATAGAAACTCGAATTGTTGAAAATCATTGTAAAATGGATTTTAAAAAAGTAAGCACCTATGAAAGTATACAAGAAAAAGTAGAAGAAAAATTAAAAAACGATATGAAAAAAGTAATGGAGACTTCTTTAAAATACGATAGTGATATTTTAAAAATCAAACAAATTTATTACCAAAAAAACAAACAAGATATTGATTTTAAAAATTTAAATTACGAATACGATGCCAAAGTAATTATTAATAGAAATGGATTAATATTTGAGGTGGAAGAATGACAAGCAAATTAGAAAATTTTTCAGTTAATTATTTTTTAACTCGAGCTTTATTTTTAGGAATAGGATTTTCCGTTATCATTGGTCTTTCCAAACAAGATAGTTTTCTTAGTTTTTCTGTAGGTACGATTATCGGATTGTTTTTTATTTTCTTTATTAATAAAATTCAAAAATACAAAGGAGAAAAAAGTTTAAATGATGTTTTAAAAGAAATGAAAGGACTGGGTATTTTCTTACGAATTGTGTTCCTTCTTTATGCTCTTGCTTTACTATGTGAAGGACTAACCTTTATTCAGCTTTTTGCTTCTTCCTTCTTTTTAATACGAACTCCTATTTGGTTTATTTCGCTTCCTCTAGCCCTTCTTTTAATACGCATTGCTAAGAATGGACCAACAACAACTTTTCGTGTGGCAACTTGTCTATTTCCTATATCAGTTCTTTTAACCTTATTATCATTGTGTGCATTATGTGGCTATGCCAACTTAGAAAACATAAAACCACTTTTTGTAACACCCTTACCCGATTTTTTTAAATCCGTATTTTATTACACTAGCTTATCCGTATCTCCTTCCATCTTAATGTTAATTACGAACAAAAGCAAAAGCACTTGGTCTTATCTTTTTGGTTCCTTCACTTTAATTGCCAAAATGTTTTTAATTATAGCCATTGTAGGACCACTCCTTGCTACTATCTACCGTTTTCCTGAATACATTATTTTAAAAGAAATTAAGATTTTGGATTTTATTGAAAAAATAGAAAATATTGTCGCTCTTTCTTGGATATTTGATGTATTTGTTTATTTATCAATGTCTTCCTTGATGGCAAAAGAATTAATACCCAAAAAAGGAAAACACTTACTTCATGCTTTTTTAGTTCTTTTATGCTTCTTCATTTCCTTTTCCATTATCGGTAAATTTTATACAAACGAACTTGTCATTTACTACGCTTTTCCAATATTCACTTGTATTGTGTTTTTAATAACCATTCCTATTTTATATTTTTATCTATTACGCAACCGAAAAAAAAGTTCAAATTGAACTTTTTTTTATAAATTCTTATCTTTAAAAGAAGAGATTATATTTTCATTGATTGCTCCTGAACTTTTTTTAGGTAATTCCATTTTTTTTGGCATTTCAAATGTAGGTCGACTTGGTTCCACTGGAGTTTCTATTTTTTCTTCTGTTTGTGTTGGTGCTTCTTCCTTTGTCAAGTAAACAGAACTAAAAGGTTTTGAAGATTTCAAAATTTCATTTGGTTTCTCAAAAATTTTAAAATCATTCTCTTCTGCAATTGGTTGCATTTCTTCCTTCGGCAAATCCATTATCTCGCTGGAAGCGTTTAATATAGTTTCTTCTATTGTATCGTATTTATTTAAAACATCATCAATAGATTCATCACTTACAGACACTTCTTCCTCGTTTATAATCGAATCCAAATTGTAAATATTAGAATTTTCAAGAATTGGATTGGTTGGAATGGATTCTACTTTTGGAACAGTTTTTTCTGCAATAGAATCTGTACTTAATACAATGTGATTTGCATCAAACGGATCTATTTCTTCTTTTTCCTTTTTCTCAAAGTTTTCGGCTTCTTCTATAGTGGGTTCAATATAAGTAGTATCTAAAGAGATCGTTTCGTCTAAAGAAATTGGTTCTAAATTTGTCGTTCCTTGAATTGCTGTCTCTTCATTTACAAGAATTGGTTCTAAGTTCTCTTGTATAATTTCAACTTTTTCTAGTTTTTCCTCTTTTACAAATTTATCATTTTCATTCTCTGTAGAAATTCTTTTCTTTTCATCTTTTTTACCAAAGAATAAAATGATTAAGAACGCAAAAGCTAAAACAGTAATAATAGCAAATAAGCCAATTCCAAAATAATTATTACTATAAAGTTTATACAGGAATTCCATATTCCCACCACCTTTTATTCTATTAATAAGAATACCATATTCTATTTTACAAATCAAGTGAATTTAATATGACAATTTACATAGTAAAATTGTTAATTTTTATTAAAATCAATAGTATTTTAAACGACAAACCCCTCATGATTTAAAAATCAAAAGGGGTTTCTTCTTCATTTGCTAGTTGTTGTTTTCGCTTACATAAATCTATTCATTTGTTTCATTACTTGATTCACTTGTTTTTGACTTGGTTTTCTTCCCATACTACTCATCATTGCCTCAATCATTTTTTCATTAATGGGAGGATTTTTTTGCATATATTTTTTCATTGCAAAACGAGCACCAAAAAAACCAATTACTAATCCAACGATTAAACCTAAAATAACCAATAAAATATCTTGTAACATCTCTTTTCCTCCTTTGACTATTTTATTTTACTAAACAATACGCTCTTTTGTAAAGATTATACCGGTAATTTTTCTAACCAAAAATAATCTTTGTTTTCAAAATCACATAAAAATAAATTTGGCATGTTTTGTAAATCTTCTAAAAAAGAAGGTTTAATAATACTACTTTCTAAAAGAAGATAGTGTTTACGAACTACCAATTTCGATTCTTCTTTTTTGTATAAATTATTTACTTGATGAATATTTTTAAATTTAGTGTAAAAGTAGTTTTCTTTGTATTTCTTAAAGAGCTGAATGTCTAAGGATTTGCTATTTAAATTTTCTACCATTTTATAAAATAAGTCTGCACCAAGACTGACTTCTTTTTTATCTAAATTATAAATGTATTCTAGCATTCGAAAAAGTTGATACGGTTTGCTTTTTGTAAGAGTAGCATATTCGTTTTTAATTTTAAAAATATAGAATGTACGCATTTTACTTCACCAATTGAAGTATAACAAAAACAAATGTAAAAATTTGTCGAAAAAAAGACAAGTTTATGGATTTAACAATAATCTTGCCACTTTCATTTTTAAGTTTTCATAATCATAACCACATTTTTTTACCACTTCTTCTTCTCGTCCACTGTAACCAAAATCATTTAACCCTAAAACGTATTTTAAATCCGTTACAAATATTCCCCACTCTAATTTACTACTTGGTTCCAAAACAATGACTTTTATATTTTTAGGAACTATACTTTCTTGGTATATTTTATCTTCTTTTAAGAATAAATCTACGCATGGCATTGAAACAACACGAATATCTAAATTTTCATTTTTAAGTTCTAAAGCAATGTTTATAGCGCTTAAAACTTCTTTTCCAGTTGCAATGATAATTCCATCTAATTTTTTTTCTTCTTTTTTTACTATATAGCCCCCTTTCATAGTATATTTAGGATTTGTGGTTGAAAGTTTTGGCATATGATCTTTGCTCAAAACAACACTTATAGGTTTTTTATTTTTACATATGTATTCCCAAACTCCTAATATTTCATTTATGTCACTTGGTCGAAATGTAACCATATTTGGAATGTTTCGAAGAGTTGCTAACTGTTCAACGGGTTCAAAAAATGCACCATTTTCACTTTCATTCCAGGCATCGTGCGTAAATAGATAAGTAACTGGCAAATTTAAGAAAGCACTCATACGTAATGCTGGTTTTAAACTATCTAAGTTAATAAGTTTTGTGCTACAGTATGTTTTCAAACCGCTTATTGACATTCCATTTAAAATTCCAGCCATAGCTTCTTCTCGTATACCAAAATTGATATTACGCCCTAAAGGTTTATTGGAAGAGGCAATGCTTGTTTGGTCAATATAGGCTTTTGTTGTAGAGGCAACATCTGCGCTTCCACCTAAAATAAATTCCGTTTTTGAGGCAACCAAATTTAAAATTTTATGGTTTGTTGTAAGTAAACTCTCTTGATAAGTATCGTTTACTTTAAAATTTAAGCTTTCAAAAGGAATTTGAAAATTTTTGTTGATTAAAAGTCTAAGTGTATTTAACAAGCGATCGTTAGCAGAAGATTTCACTTTATTAAAATAAGACAAATAAGTAGAATATTTCTTTCCTACACGATTGTTAATTAAATTACGAATATAAACTATAGAATCCTTTCTCACTTCAAAGGGAGCTACAGTAACGTTTAATTTTCTTTTTATAGCGAATAAGTCATCATCACTTAGAGGACCATCAAATACAACGCTTTTGTTTTCGTTTCGACTATCTTTTCCTAAAATGGTATGAAAAAAGAGAATGGAAGGTTTTTGGCTTCTTTTTGCAATGGTGATCGCTTTGTCTATGGCTTTTAAATTTTCTCCTTCTTTTATTGTATCGACATAGAATCCCATCGCTAAAAATCTTTTTTCGACGTCTTCAATAAAATTATCTTTAGTTGTACCATCATTTGTAACTTTTGAAAGATCACATAAAATCATTAATTTTTCTAGTTTTTGAGCCCCAGCGAATGAAGTTGCTTCGTAAGAAACTCCCTTCATTAAATCCATATCGCTGCAATAAACGTAGGTACGATAATTTAACAATTCTTGAGCTTCATCTTCACTAATTAGGATATTTTCTAAATACCTTTCTGCTAAAGCCATTCCTACCGCATGAGCAATTCCCATTCCTGGTGTACCGCTAGAAATATCAATTCCTGGAGTTATTTCGCATTCAGGACTGCCTGGCAATTTTGCGTCAATGGTTTTGTACTGTTTTAAATCGTCTTTTGAAATATTAAAACCACAAATATGCAAAGTAGCATACAATAAGGCAGAAGCATGAGAAGAGGCAAGAACAAAACGATCTCGATTTAACCATTCAGGATTTTCTGGATGAAAATTTAAATGTTTTGCATAAAGCGTATATAAAATCGGAGCACCAGAAAGAGAAATCCCTGGACTTCCACTTCCTGCTTTACTAATCATATCTAACGCAAGTGCTTTTATTTCTGAAACGGCATTTGTATCATTATTGTTCATACTATCCCAACCTATTCTTTTTATAAGTATAACAAAAAAAGCAAAAGATTAAAACCATTTTGCTATTTTTCCATTTAAAACTTGTTCCTTTTCTTGTAAAGCATCAAACAGATTGATATTTAAACTATTACAAATAGAAATTAGTACAAGGAATATATCGGCGATCTTTAATTCAGTATTTTGGTATTCATCCTCTTTTAAAGATTTCCTTACTTCTTTACCCAGTTCAATTACATTAAAGAATAAACGAAACATTTCATTCGAAATATCTTTTTTATCAAACGCATTAATCTTGACATTTTCTTCAACATATTTTTGAATCAAATCCAAACTATCTTCGCGAGAAATAGAAAATAATAAACTTTCCTTTGTTATGTCCATTTTAATCACCTATTGCTACATAGTAGTTCCTTTCTTCCAATATTACTTTTTCATTTAAATACTTAAAGCGTGCATCTAATAAAACAAGTCCTCCTATGATCACCGAATAGAGCAAAATAACCCCACTATATTTTGTCCATATTTTTTTCATATACATTCCCTCTTTCTACATTCAGATTAACACGTATATTTGTTCGTGTCAATATACTTTGTGAACATTTGTTTGACTTTTTACATTTTTAATGTTACTATATCATTGGAGGTTAAGATCTAAGTGAAAGAATTAACTGTAAAGCAAATAGAAGTATTAAATTTTATAAAAAAATACAAAGCAATGCATGGATTTCCACCTGCGATTCGTGAAATTTGTGATGGCCTTGGTTTATCGAGTCCAGCCACCGTTCACGCTCACATCAAAAAATTAGAAAACGCTGGTGCTATAAAAACAAGTAATAATAAATTTCGAACGATTGAAATTTTAGTAGAAAATGAATATATTGAAAAAGAAGAAGATGTAATTAAAATTCCTTTATTGGGAAAAATCACTGCAGGTAATCCCATAGAGGCTATTGAACAACCAAATGAGTTCTTTAATATTCCTGCTTCTCTCGTTCCAAAAAAAGAAACAATCTTTGCACTTCATGTTAGTGGCGAATCTATGATCAATAAAGGAATTTTTGATGGAGATTATGTTATTGTTCAAAAACAAAAAGTAGCTAGAAATGGAGAAGTCGTTGTCGCTATGACTCCAGAGAATGAAGTTACTTTAAAAACATTTTATAAAGAAAAAGATTATATTCGATTACAACCCGAAAACGATACAATGGATCCTATTATTTTAGATACTTGTACGTTATTAGGGAAAGCAATTGGGTTGTATAGAAAATTTTAGAAAAAGGATTGCACCCGATACTGTTGGGAAGCGGTCCTTTTTTAGTGCTTCTTGAAAGGTTAATCTCTTTCTCTAAATTATATTAATATATAATGAAATTTTTTCTTAAAAAACGTTCTTTTTTTATTTTTATCTTTTTACGTCCTTTTTAAGGATATAAAAAAACGTTTCTAAAATAGAAACGAATTAGACATTTAAAAAAAGATTTGTTTAACGAAATAACATAATGCTTAAAAAAGCAAGATAAATAACAAGCACAATGTAACCATTCATTTGATCCATTTTGGTAGATTTTCCAGTTATTCCTACTGCCATTGTGGTCAAGTACCCTCCAATTAAACCACCAATATGAGCCGCGTTATCTACTCCGCCTAACATGAATCCTAAAAATAAATTTAAAAAAATTAAAGGAATAATTTGAGCACGTAATACATTTCCTAAGTAAAGTCTATAATGATAACCAAAATAAAGCATACTTCCAAGTAGACCAAATATAGCTCCACTGGCTCCTACAGAAATGGTTTGTGTAAATAAGGAAGACATCAAACTTCCACTTATTGCACTTACAAGATAAATAGTTAAAAATTTCTTTTTACCAATAAAATTTTCCAATTGCATACCAATAATGCACAAAGAATAAATGTTGACCAACAAATGAATTAATCCCGCATGCAAAAATGTACCAGTTAAAAGTCGCCAAACTTGACCATTTTGGATGGCTACTCCACTTACTGCTCCTAATCTATACAATGTATAAGCATCAGTTGAGCCTTTTCCTATCATAAAACTTACAAAAAACATAAAAACAAAAAAGGCCATTAAAAAATACGTCAAAATAATTTTTTTTGGTTTGAAAGTTGCTTCGTAAATTTGATTGTTTTTTTCAGTTTTGGCATTGATATCTTCTGTTACACTGATAATTAAATCCATACCTTTAGAATCTTTTAATAACTTGTTTTCTATACCTGGAAAAAATTTCTCCATCTTACAAGTTTCCACATTACTAATATCTTTTACAAAAATTGATTTTATATGTTTATCGTCTTCTATTTTTACATCTTCATTGACGTCTAAGAAAATATTAAACGTATTCATAGATAACGAAACCGTTTTCTTCTTTATTTGACGCATAACATTATGAATTTTAAAAAGATCCGTTCTAAATTGTTCTTTATTGTGTATATAATTTGAATTAATACGTACTATTTTATACTTTGCTTCATTATTTTCTAGCCAAACTTCATCTTTTACTCCGTTTACTATGATTGGTGTATAATTTTCTTCGGTAATAAAATAATGAACCAAACGCATAACGATTTCATCTTTTTTTGTAATAGTGATTGTATTCATTTTGGCATCTCCTTTAGTACTATTATTTTAGTATATTTCATATTTTTAGTAAAGAGGTGATTTATGCTAAATTTTTATTTGACAGTTGGTTTTATGATTTCCCACCTACTTTTAGTTTTTCCTATAAAAAAAATTATTATTTTTGAAAAATTGGATAATGACTTTTTGTTTATATACATTAGTAATTTAATTTTACTACTTGCCCTATTTTACTATTTTATCCTTTTAGGGCATCTATTTTTTTCCTTTTTTATTTCGCTTTTTTTTATGATTTTTTCCTACTTATTGATTTATCATATTAAAAATTTGCTAGGAAAATATCAACTTCTTAGTTTTCCTTATTTTTTCTTAAGTGTCTATACTTTTGCCATTATTTTTATGTCGTGTTTATTTTAATTTTTCTAAATACTCTACAAAATAATTGGGAAGGTCGCTTGTAAAGTACATATTCTTTTTTGTAATGGGATGAATAAAATCGATTGTTTTGGAATGTAAAAACTGACCTACTTCTTTTATTTTTTGAGTTCCATAAACAGGGTCATTGAAAACGGGATGACCGATATATTTTGCATGTACTCTTATTTGATGAGTTCTTCCTGTTTCCAAATTTAATTTTACTAAAGTATGATTTTGATACCTTTTTAATACTTTTAAGTGAGTAACCGCATTTTTCGAATTTTTAGCTGTTACACACATTTTTTTACGATACTTTTCATCTCGACCAATGGGAGCGTCAATTTTAACTTCGTTGTGAGGTAGAACGCCACACAAAAGTGCAATATATTCTCTTTTTACCTTATGTATTTTAAAATCTTCTGATAATACTTCATGGGCTTTATTAGATTTTGCCACCAACATAAGTCCAGAAGTATCTTTATCCAATCGATGAACAATACCTGGTCGTATTTCTCCATTAATATCACTTAAATGATTTGTATAATACATAAGTCCGTTTACTAAAGTATTTTCTTTATTGCCACTTCCTGGATGAACCACAACTCCATTTTGTTTATTAATAACTAAAATGGAATCGTCTTCATAAACTATATCCAAATCCATTTTAGCGGGAATAACAAAACTTTCTTCAGTGTATTCTTTTATAATTTCTACAATATCTCCAAAATTTACTAAAAAACTTGGTTTTGCTACTTTACCATTTACCAAAATGCTTCCCTCTTTTATCATTTTGGATACCAAACTTCTAGAATATTCTAAATTCTCACTTAAATATTTATCGAGTCGTATTTTACTTCCTTGTACTTCAAATTTCATTCGATTTATCTTCTCCTTTTATAACGGCAATAATAAGAAGAAAAACACCAATTACGATAAATGTATCTGCAAAATTAAAAACAGGATAATTATAAGAAAATATTTTAAAAGATAGAAAATCTCTTACATACCCTAAAAAAATGCGATCAATTAGATTCCCTACTATTCCTCCTAAAATGAGTCCAAAAGCAATATTATTTCTTTTGTTGTGTTTAAAGTTATACATATATCGATAGATTATAAAAATGGCAAGCAAAGAAATTGCAATTAAAAGCTCAACTCGATTGGTAAAAATACTCCACGCTGCACCATAATTTTCAATAAAGTGAATCATAAAAAAATTTTTTAAAATCACTATTTTTTCATTTAATGAAAAAAATATACCAATCGTTATTTTGGTAATTTGATCAAAAAATAAAGAACTTACAGCAATCGCAAAAATTTTTCGGTTCATATTTTTTCTTCTTTCCTTTTTGTATTATAACAAATAAAGAATTTAGATTTCAACTAATATAACATCTTCTCCTATTTTTTTTATTTGATTCATAGAAACATTTATCTCTCCGCTGCTTCCAAAAAAACGGAAAAAACGTTTGGGTTCTACAACAAAATAAGAAACACTCCCATTTTCCTCTAATTCTATATCAATTATTTTCCCAAGTTTTCTTCCATCCACTAAACTTACTACATCTTTTATCTGTAAGTCAGAAACACGCATACAAACCACCTTTATAAACCGTATGTGAAAAAGAAAAAAAAAGAACTTATTTCTTTTTGATTTCTATTTGCGTCCTGTAGAACCAAAAGCACCAGCTCCACGTTCTGTTTCATCTAGTTCTTCAGCTTCTATAAATTTGGCTTTCAAGTAAGGGGTAATAATAAACTGAGCTATTCTTTCATTAGGTTCAAGCGTTTCTATTTCTTCCCCATGATTGTGTAAAGCCACCATAACTTCTCCTCGATAATCACTATCCACTACTCCTACTTTATTTGCTGGCGCCAAATGTCTTTTACATGCAAGACCACTTCTAGCATAAATTAAACCTGCATAGCCTTCTGGTATCGCAAATGAAAGACCCGTTGGAATAAATTTTGTTTCATGAGGTAATATTTTTATTTCTTCATTTATACAAGCGTAAAGATCGGCCCCCGCAGCATAATCTGTTCCATATGTGGGAATTTTAGCATTTTCATTTAATTTTTTTATTGTTACATTTTCTACTTTCATTTTTCTTACTCCTTATTGATTTTATTATAACACGTATGCTTTTATTTGATAAGTCGTTTTACATTTTGTATAGCATTTTTCTCAATACGTGAAACTTGTGCTTGTGATATTCCTAAAGATTCTGCTATTTCCATTTGAGTCTTTCCAATAATGAAGCGAGATAATAACACATTTCTTTCTCTTTCTTTTATTTTATTAATAGCACGCCTTAAAGAAATTAACATATCTTTGTCTTGTCCCATATCTTTTTTATCAGCAATCTGATCTAGCAAATATATAGTATCTCCTCCGTCGTTATAAATCGGTTCAAAAATACTCATTGGCTCTTTTAAGGCGTCTAATGCAAAATTAATTTGATATTCTTCTATTTCTAGTTCTTTAGCTATTTCTTTATTCGTTGGTTCTACACCATATGTTTTTAAATAATCTTCTTTAAATTTAATAATGGCATAAGCTTGATCTTTAATACTTCTACTTACTCGAATTGGTGTGTTATCTCTTATAAATCGTTTTACTTCTCCAATAATTAAAGGACAAGCATAGGTAGACAATTTTAAATCGTACGATAAATCAAAATTTTCAATTGCTTTAATAAGTCCTATTACTCCTACTTGAAATAAATCATCCATATTGTACTTTTCTTTGTTAAATCTTTTCAAAACACTTAAAACCAATTTTAAGTTTCCATTTACCAGTTCTTCTTTTGCCCTTTCATCTCCTGCTTGGTATTTTTTAAATAATTCAATCATTTCACTTTGCTTTAAAACTTTAATATCGTTGGTATTAATTCCTGTAATATCCACTTTGTATTTGCTCATAAAAAACTCCTTTCATAGTTGTATTGCTATGAAAAGAGTTTTTTTATACATTCCTTTAATAATTAATTTTTATTGTTTCTTATAAATTACACACTCTTTATTAGTAATTGTAATATCAAATTATCATTTTTATTTAACAAAAAATATTTCTAAGCTTTTTTAGAAATGTTTCAATTAATTCTAAATAAATACAATTTTCTATTATATTTTAAACTATGTATTATTTTATTCTGTGATAAGAACAATACGAAAAGAGCCATCAAAACCATGAGCAGAATAAAAAGAAAGCACGTCCGCATAAGATCCATCATTAAAACTTGCACCTCGTAAAAACCAAGAATAATTATTTGTAATAAACATACCTAATTTTTGATTCCAACTACTCACATATCTAAGTGTTTTTGAATCCCCATTGAATATAGCTGATACAAAGGGTCCTAATTCTCCAGTTGCATCTCCCAAAATACGATTTTTATATATTTTAGAACTGGTATTATAATTATATTTATCATAATATTTCTTATCGGTTGGTATGGCATATCCATCTTTTATTATTCCACTTTCATCACCATAACTACCATTAAAACCAGAATTGTATTGCTCATTAAGTCCTATCAATGGTTTTTCATTTTTAAGATCAAATACTATATTCATTACATATTCTCTTGCCCCTCCACTCATATCATAGATTCCTGTATAGTTTCCTGTTGTTGATGCAACTACTGAGGATGGATTCTTGTAGTTGATGGTTGCACTTCCATCTACTCCTAGTGATGTCCCTTCGTATTGGTTACAGCTTTCATTCGTCCC
>CANPIX010000002.1 GCA_947574215.1 uncultured Mycoplasmatota bacterium
ATAGTAAACTAAATTGACTTTAAACAGTAAACTAAATCGTATTCAAATCGTACGCGAAAAGTACTCTAAACTGTATTTAAGTATTATTTATCTTTTAAATTCTTGTACACATCCTCCATATATATTCCTAAAATATGCTTCTTTACATCTTCATCATCTAATAGCAATTTATATAGTTCTTTATTATGTTCATAACCTTCTATTAAAGCTTTATCAACATTCTTATAATATGAGAATCCAAAATTACTAAATGGATTTGTATTAGCACTTGTTTTTAAATCATTATTACTCATTAGTATATCTTTAATTTGCCTTAATGATGAAAATGCTAAATCAGAATCAATATTCATTCCTTTTTCTAAATTAATCTCATCAATTATCTCAGATAATTTCTTTTTTTGTTCTAACTCTATTGATACTGGTCCAGGGCTTCCATATTTAACCTCTGGCTCAGCCACAATCATAGAAGTACCTTCATCAATAACATATTCTCCTGTTTTCTTTTGCTCAAAATTTGAAATATCAATTGCTTGAACCACATTAAAATCAACTATAATTCCTGTTACATCTAATTCTTTATATAATACTGATAAATAATTATACTTTTTATGTAAGTCAACATCCTTAAAAGCAGTAGCTTGAATTATAAAGCGATAAAATTTATTAAAGCTCGAAATGTTTTTCTTTATTTCAAATTGTTGTTTAATATCTCTTAATTTTATTTTTGATAATGATCTATCAATTAAGCTTTCCATTTTAACCCTATCTGTCATTATTTTTCTTTGCTTATATGCCAATTCATTAAACTCTATTACATCAGCAAAATCCATAAAATTATATGAATCAATTTTATCAATTAAATTGTAAACTGCCTCTGGATTAACATTTTCAGATAATATTGTACCATCATAATAGGGTGCAAATGCTTTTTTGATTTCATCGTATGAGTTTTTAAAATCCAATATAAATGTCTGCTTATTATATGGTGGACAAATTCTATTCAATCTTGATAAAGTTTGAACAGCTGCTATACCACTTAATTTTTTATCAACGTACATCGCTACTAATTTAGGTTGATCAAATCCAGTTTGATACTTATTAGCGACTAATAATACCTGATAATCATCTTTATCAAATTCTTTTTTTAATGCGTTTTCAGCTATATTATTCATACTAACTTCACTATATTCTCTACCATCTACTGTTACTTTTCCAGAAAATGCTACTAATGCTTTTATATCACCATAATTATGTTCAATTATATATCTTTCAAATTCATTTCTATATCTAACTGCAGCTTCTCTTGATGAAGTAACTACCATAGCCTTTGCTTTACCACCAAGTTCTCTCATAATACAGTTTCTAAAGTGTTCAACTATAATTTCTACTTTTTGACCAATATTAGTTGGATGCATGTCTACAAATCTATTAATTTTTCTTTTTACTACACTTGCAAACACTTCTGGATTATCTTCCATCTTTTTTTGAAGTTCATAAAAAGTTTTATATGTTGTATAATTCGTTAATACATCTAAAATAAATCCTTCTTCTATTGCTTGTTTCATTCCATAAACATGAAATGGTGCTGGTTTGCCTTCTTTATTTAGATTACCAAATAATTGTAATGTTTGTTTTTTAGGTGTTGCAGTAAAAGCAATCATAGCTATATTTTTTTGTTTTCCCTGATTACTTATTTCATCAATAATCAAATCTTCTACTGAATCTCCATCCATGTCGTCATTATCCGATAATACTTCAGTAACTGCAGCCATATTTTTTCCTGAAGTTGATGAATGTGCTTCATCAATTATAATAGCAAAATTCTTATCTAAAATATTTTTGGTTTCATCTAATATATATCTAAACTTTTGAATAGTAGATACTACTATTTTTGTATTATGTTTTATCGCTTCTGCTAAATCTGATGATGTACAATCTTCATCCATTACTTTAACTAATCCTTGTTTATGGTCTATAGCTTTTATCGCTGCTTGTAATTGCTGATCAACAACTATTCTATCTGTAATAATTAATACTGAATCAAATATATTTTTTTCATCTTTATCATGTAAAGATTGGAGTCTATGAGCTAACCATGCAATAGTTTTTGTTTTTCCAGATCCTGCACTGTGTTCAATCAAATAATTCTTAGATGTTTTATTAATTGTTATATCACTTATTAAATTTCTTATAGCATCTAATTGATGATATCTTGGGAATATTAAGTTCTCTTTTTCTTTCAACTTTCCAGTTTTAGAATCTTCTTCTGATTCTTTTTCTACATAAATAAAATTCTTTATTAAGTATAATAAGGTATCCTTTTTTAAAACATCTTCCCACATATATGAAACATTTAATCCGTTATCATTATGTGGATTACCTTTTCCACCATCTTCAGTACCTTTGTTAAAAGGTAAAAAATATGATGATTTGCCACATAATTTAGTACACATATATGTTTCCTTTGTATCCATTGCAAAATTAACTAATGAACCAAATTTAAATGATAATAACCGACTTGTATAATCCCTTTCATTTTTATATTGTTCTATAGCATTCTCATAATTTTGACCGGATTGATTACTTTTTAATTCGATTGTAATAATAGCTATACCATTTAAAAATATAACTAAATCAATTCTTTCATCATCCTTATGATATACTTCTTCCATAATAGAAAAAATATTCTTATGATAAAGTTCATTTAATTCTTCATTGAATGTAGTAGCAGGTTTATCATACATTAGCTCTAATTTAATATTATTATCAAAATATACACCTTTTTTTAATCTTTGTATAAGACTACTATCAGATTTTGTAATTTCACTATTAATCCTTTTAATAATTAATTCATCTGCATTTTCATGTATCTTTCTGATTTGTTCTATTTTATCTGGTTGAGTATCTTCTAAAAATTTTATTACAAGTTCAGTATCCATAGCATATATTTGATTATATTGCCCTTTGTTATAAAATCTTTCAATATACCCATTATTATCAACTAAATAGTCTATAATATATCTTTGATATTCTTCCTTTTCCTTAAAGAAATTATCCATATAACTCCTCTGCTCCTTCCACTCTCTTTTTACCAGTTACATATTCATATATAACTGATTTTTTATATTCTTCTATATTTTGTATTTGCTTTTGTTTATCTTCAATTATTTTATCTATTTGTTTGCATTTTTTATCAAGATATTCAACTATTTCTTTCTGTTCTTCGATAGGTGGCAATGCTAATTTAAATTTTCCAAATCTATTTTGATATAAATGGGTAATTGTCGTATTGCCTATGTTTTCAATGTCAAACCAATGCCAAAATTCGTTTGAAAGTAATACATAGTATAGATATTTTCCCACATAATTATTAGCTATTGGTCTTAATAGAAGTACGCCACTATTGAGTGTAACTTGATTTGGGCAATTACTAACTAATGCTACTTTTCCGACTGTTCCATCTTTTGTTATCAATAAATCGTTATTTTTTATTTGTATTGATTTATCCTGATTAAATCTCCATTCTGAAACATGCTCGCAGCTATCCCAATCAATATTTCCATTACTAAAATTAATCCCAGTAATTAAAATCGGTCCTTCTGATATATATTCATCTTTTGTTAACCCTTCCCATCCAATTCTTCCTTTTAGGTTACAAATATTTTTTATTAATTTAACCTGCCAATGTTCTGGAATATTACCTATCCATTCAACATCACTATTTTTATATTTTACTTTTGAATTTAATCCACCAATAACTTTTTCAGTTATAATTGATTTTTTATACTTATTTAATATTTCTATTTGCCTACTTAAATCATTTAATACTTCATCTAATTTATCTACTTTTTTATCAAGGAAATTTGATATTAATTTTTGTTCGGTAATTTTTGGTAAGACAATAATAAAATTTTTAACTTTTGTGCTATTTAAATTACTCTGCGTATTAGTGGAACAGTCAGCTATTACATATTCTTCCATTGCATTTAATTGATATTTTAAATATATTTTATTTATTAAATTATTAGGAATAATTGCAAGAATTGCTTGATTAATAGTTGCATCTATATTTAATAATGACGTCTTTCCAATTGTAGCAAATATAGAATATAAAAGTGTTTCTTTAGGATATATATTTAATTTTTTTGACTTTAAACCATTTTTTGTAATTTTTTTTGCTGTATCTTTCACAATATTATTATTACTCATGTCTCCAATTGCTACCCAAGGAATACCATTAATATCATCATAATATTCAATATTAGAAGAATCTGGTGTCCCTCCACTGCTAATTCCTTTTGCACAATTTTTTAATTTATTTATATTCCATTCCATCGGTATTTCGCCAATCCATTCAACTTTACTACACTTCATTTTAGACATAATTATATCTCCTTAAATAATTCTTCAATTCTTTTATTTAATGAAGATTCTATTTCTAAAAATTGTTTTTCTAATTCATCTGATTTTTCAGGTTCTTTATATTCATAGAAATACCTTGTAAATGGAATTTCAGCACCTGTTTTAACAACTGGCTTTTTAGCACTCATATCTTCTTCAAATTTTACTATTGCATCTGGAACATGTGGCAATACTTCTTCACTCATATATTCATTAATATCTTTTTTATATTTAACTATTTCAGTATCTTTTGTAGTTTTATCAAGAATAATTTCGCCATTTTTATCTCTATGTATTTCTGCAGTCTTATCCATTACAGATAAGCCATCTGCTATTTTGTCAATTAAATTTTTATTTACTTCTGTATTATCAAAGATATTTTTTAAAACATTAAGAAAATCTTTCTCATTTTTATAAATTTTATTACTTTTATTATTTTCTAAAATTTTAAAAATTAAATCATACGTATTTTTATTATTTAAGTATTTATCTAATTCTTTCTTCTCTTTATATGGAATTGGCTCTAACAATTGAATTTCATCAACTTTATCCTGATTATAAAATTTATCAAAAGTACCATTAGTTCTTAATTGTTCAATTCTTTCATCATTTATAGAATAATTTCTTTGTAATGGTTGATAAACTGCATATTCTTTATACAAGAACTCCTCTTTATCGAATATTTTGCTATATTTATTTTCTTTAAAATCTGCATATATCTTTACTATTTTTTCGATTTGTTTTAGAGATAATTCTTTCCTCTTTTTACCTAGTGAAGTTCTTAATTGCGTCCAAAATTCTTTACCTGTTGCATTAATAAGTTGTATTTTATTTCTTCTTTCTGGTCTTTTAGTTGCTTCTTTAGAAAGAATAAATATATAAATACCAATACCAGTATTATAAAATAAATCAGTTGGTAATGCTATTATTGCTTCTATTAAATCTTGTTCTATCATCCATCTTCTTATTTGGCTTTCACCCGATGATGTTCCACCAGAAAATAATGGTGATCCATTTGTAATAATAGCTGCTTTACCATTATTATCCAATTTAGAAATAGCATGTTGCATAAATAATAATTGCATATCTCCAGTAGCAGGCAATCCTGCTCCAAATCTTCCTTTAAAACCTAATTTATATTCATCTTTGACAGCTTCTTCTACACCTTCAGCAGCATCTTTCCCACCCCAAGGTTGTCCAAAAGGGGGATTCATGATAACAAACCTCATTTTTTGTTCTCGTTCATTTAATGTCGCTCTAAAACAGTCTTTAATCATTGTATCTTGAAATTTAATATTATTAGCATTTTGACCTTTTATCATCATATCTGCCAAGCATATAGCATATGATTCAGGATTAACTTCTTGACCAAATAATTGAACATCTGCATCTGGATTCATTTTCATAATTGTATCTCTTGCAGTGCTAAGCATTCCACCAGTACCACAAGCTGCATCTAATATAGTAATTGCTTTACCTGCTTCCATAAGATCATCACAACCTTCTGAAAGTAAAATATCTACCATCAACTTTATTACTTCTCTTGGAGTAAAATGATCACCAGCTTCAGCATTTTCTGAAAACCTTCTAATTATATCTTCAAAAATATATCCCATTTTATGATTATCAACAGTTTCAGGATTTAAATCTAAATTAGAAAATTCTTTAATAACACCTAATAATCTATTATTTTTGTCCATTTTATCTATTTCTTTTTCAAATGATAAATTGTCAATAATTTCTTTAACATTTGGTGAAAAACCTTTTATATATGATTTAAAGTTATCAGCAATGTGATCAGCATCATTTAGTAATTCTTTTAAATCAAATTTACTAGTATTATAAAAAGAATAACCTGATTTTCTACACAACATTTTACATGGCGTTGTTTTATCGCTATTATATTCATCTAATACTGCTTTTTTAGTTTTAGCAAGTGCACACTCAAATCTTCTAATGATAACTATTGGTATTATTACATCTTTGTATTTATCGCTTTTATATGGTCCTCTTAATTTATTTGCAATACTCCAAACTATATTTACCTCTTTTGTTACATTAATTGTATCATTCATCTTTTTTACCTCTCTTAACTACTGCTTGTTGCTTATTTTCATCAATTTTAATTTTGCAATCTTTTCGATTAGTCATTTTTACATCATTGTCTTCTAAATGAAATATAACCATATCTCCTTCTTCTAGTTCCATTTTATCTCTAACAATTTTAGGAATGGTAATTTGTCCTTTTGAAGTTAATTTTGCATTTGCCAAAATTTCATTATCATTATTCATAATTTTTTCCTTACTTTCCTTACTCTTAAGTATAGCATATTTTTAATTAAAGATAAATATCTGAACAAAAAAAGAAAGAAATTAATCTTTCTTATCAAACAAATCTTTAACTATTAAATCCTGTGAATGTAAATTATTATTTTTACCTAATAATAAATTTTCATAAAATTTAACTAAATAGCTACTATTTTCTTTTATTTTTAAATAGTTATTAAAGTAATTACTTCTGACTAAAGCGTTTCTAAAATATACTGATTTATCTTTAAATAAACTATTATCCACATTATAACCTAAACTTATTAAATATTTTTCAATAAATAATGCTGTTGTTCTAGTATTACCTTCTCGAAAAGGATGCACTTGCCATATATTAGATGAAAATTTAGTTATATTGTTAATAACTTCAACTATATTCATTTCTTTATAGTTTTTTTCTTTTTCTAAAGATATATCATATTCTAATGATTGAGTTAATGTATTACAATCTCCATAAGCTACTGAATCGTTATTTAAGATTTTTTCATGTTTAGAAAAATCAATTTTTCTAAATTCACCTGCAAATTCATAAACATCTTGAAATAAAAACTTATGAACATATTTTAAATAATCAACTGATAATTCAAAATTATCTTCATCTAATAATTCAACTATTCTAGCAGATACAAAATCACATTCTAATTCATTATGATTTATTTCACTTTTATTTTCTTTTTCAATATAGTATTCTCTTAATTCTTTTTCTACTTCTTCTATAGTTAAATTGCCTTCTATGTTTTCTTCTAATAGTTTTTCTAAATATTTAGAAGGTTTTAAATTATCTACTTCTTGAAGTCCAATAGCCATATCCCATTGTAATTGTTTTACATAGTTACTAAATTTATATTCTTCTTTATATTCATTAACACTTGAATCTAATTCTTTTTCGCTCATAATTTATACCTCCTATTCACTTACAATTATAGCATATCTTAATATATTTTTTAATCTTTATATACTACATTTTTACTCATTTTCATTTTTAATGTTTCAGTCCATCCAGAAAAGAGTAAAAAAATACAAAAACTCTTTTTTTAAGTCGATAAATAGGAAAAACCAAAGAAGTTACTAACAAAATAAAGTATAGATTATAAAATAATAAAGCAATGAAGTATGTAATAACAAAAAGTACTATTACATATATCAAAAAAAGTACTTATAATTCTTTAACAACACTTTTAAATATTCAGTCTATTCCAAATATACAAAAACAAATAGAAACTATTCTATCTGCATTTTTTCGTATTTTTAATAAATTTAAAGTTTATAATTAATATACATTAATTCCATACTATTATATAGCAAGTTTTGATAAATTTCTTTTAATAAATATTGGCAATACACTGATCTAGTGTCTATTTTTAAGTTTTCATTAAAACCTAAAACATATATTATTTTTTTATTTCTAAACATATCCTTAAACTCATTTTTAGAAATAATTCTTTTATCTTCTTCGTTTAATTTATCATAATATTGTTCTAAAATATTAGGCTCATTATCCCTAGCTCTACTAATTATTGAAGATGAAGTAAATACTTGATTTTCTAAATCACGCATCCCTGGTCCATTAAATTCACTTTTATTACACATTAAATAAACCGAATCATCATCCCAAAAAATCAAGTCTGCTATTTCAACATTTTTAAAATTTTTTTTATGAGCAAAAATAACATCATCAGATTCTTTAAAGGTTTCATTGTAATCATCTTCACATTTTTCATTCTTTTTCAAATTAAACGTTTTTACAATGCTATCATCTTCGCTTAAAATTATATCGCAAATATCTTTGTATTGTTGATTTAACATAGCAAAATAAGAATCCTCAAAAACATACCATTCACCATTTAATAAATAATAACTATCACTTTCAATTTCTAAACAACCACGTATTAATGTAATAATCTTTGTTTGTGGGATAATTGTGTGTCCATTATCATCTAGAGTTAATAAATAATTGGAATTTAAAAAATTCTTTATAAAATTGATACTCTTTTTTTTCTTACATTGTTCTACCATTAAACTAATTAAATCATCAAAACTAATTGGTTCTTCTTTTTTCATTATTATACTATCATTATTTTTTATGATAAATTTATCTGACGAGAAGTAAAATGTTTCAATATCATCAGCTATAACTTCAAATGTTTCTATATTATTATTCAAAATACAATCATATAACAAATTGTTCAAATCTGATTTTTTCTTTCTTTTTTTCTCAGCAGGTACAAAGTAATTTAGAATAAAGTTATCTTCTTTTTTTGAAAGTTCAGATAAAGTATTTAGTACATTTTCAAGTATTTCAATAGATATGCTTTTTCTTATAACAAAGGAATCTCCACTTGATACACCTATTAATTTTTTGCTCTCTTCTACTGGAATACCCAATTTAGGAGCAAGTTCATTAGATATTTGTATTGAAAGTTCCTTATATATGCTGCCAATGTTACTTTCAGCAACTAAACTACTCATATTTTTTGTAACTCTTCTAGTTGTTAAATTATTTCCACTAGTATTATTTTCTACAATTCTTTTTAAAACTGGATTATTTTTTTGTATTAATTTAGGCAATAAATATAATCCAAAATTTTTCTTAATAAATTTAGATATATAATTACTTCCATGTCCACCTGTCATAACATATATTTCATCAGCAACTATTTTAAAAATTATATATGAAGAACTATCATTAAATATCTTAAATATTGTTTCATTTTCTTCGGTCATTTCCATCAAATTTAATATCAACGACTTCCAAATTGGCTCTCTTCTACTTTTTATAAAAAATATATAATATCCATTTTTTTCGTTTTTCTTAACATGATCTCTGCCACCACTTTTATTTATATAACATTCTAAATAAAATAATAATTTGTCCAATAATTCCTCTGTGCTATTTGTTTCATCAACATTATCTAAATTATCTAATATCTGTTGTTTAGAAATTTTATAAATGCTAAATTGAATTTCCTCTTTGTCCATTCATTACACCTCACTTCAAAAAATAAGCAGTATCCATCTTAAAAAAGAATGATACTGCTGTTCTTAACTACACTATACAACAAAATTCGACAATTTTTAATATTTGAAGCAAAATTTATTGAGAATCGTTATTTTTGTACCAATAATAGGTGCAAAAACTTAGTTTTAGTATACTTTATCAACAAATTACTTTCGCTCAGATACAACCGTCTTAATACCCTTATAAATTTAATCCATGAGAGAGCTAAGTCTCTCCTCCTGCATTTATGTGATTAGATACTAAAATCACATCGCTTCCTTTTCCATAAAAACTTTGTGCCCTTCCAGGTCTCACATCAGGAGATAAAGTTTCATCAGTTGTTCTAGTCATACTGTTTTCAATTCCTAAATCGTCCAAACGATTATGGATATATTCACTTATTTTTAATGTGTACTCTTTCTCAGTAATTCCATTTGCAATAGTTCCAGGATCTGTCCCACCATGACCAGCATCCAAAACCACTTTTTTTGTTGCTCTTATAGACATGTTTTTCACCTCTACTATAAAGTATGAAAAAAGCACAATTTTGTTATATTTATTTAAAATTTGAAAAAATATTTAATTTTAACGATTTCCGTTAATAAAATTAATAACACATTATTAATTCATAACCCCTTTATAAATGCTTTAATAAATTTTGTAGTTAACTATCTGCATCATAAAAAATCTGTTACAATTTAGTCGTATTTTCATAATTTTTTTACAATTTAAAACCCTTAACATTTTTTCTACTAAGGGTTTTAATTATATATTATTTTTGATTAATTCTAGATAAACTTGCTTTTGTTTTTTTCTTATGTTATTAAGAACCCTATTTACAATAATTCTTTATTAATTTAAGTTATTGTTATTAAACTTCTATTTTTTCTATTGTTAATACAAGTCCTTTCACTGTTGTATATTTTACTCCACCACTTGTAACCAGTTGAATTTGAACATTTTTTGCTTGATCTAATTTTATAGTTTTTGACATAGAAAATGTTAAATATTCCATATATTGGTTATTGTTATATAAATCTACGGAAATTAGAGTATTTCTATCACCTGAATGAACATCTATTAATCGTAATAATAATTCTGAACTTATTCCATTTTGTGCCCATTGACCATTTAAATTAAATTCATATACTCCTGGTTCATCAATTAATACTTGATTACTACTTGCTGAAAAAATATTAGTATTCTGAGGAAATATATCACTTTGTTTAATTGTGAAAGTTCCAGACTTTCCATCATTATATATAACATTAATTGCTGCTTCTATACCACATGAGCCATAACAACCTTTGGGAACCACAAAATCTAGTTCATATTGCTCATTTGATTTCATTTTATCACCTATAATAGATTATTCTATTTTACTAAAACTGATTGTATTGATGCACATTTTTATCTCATATTCTAATTTTTTTAATTGTAATATTTAACTGATTTGTAAAGGCCGTATCATTTGATGTAAGATACACTCGTAAACTTTTTATAGCGTCTATTTGTAAAATTTTTGTTTGTGAAAAAAACATTGTTGAAGATTGAAAAGCATTTGTTGTAAGTTCCACTGTTATAATATTTTCCATTACTGAAGTACCATAATCTATCATTTCTAAATATAAAGTGGCACTTTGAGCATTTTTTGATAATTTGCCACTCAAAGTAATTTCATAAAAACCTGTTTCATTTAATGCTATTTCATTATTTGCAATTGTAAAAATAGTTGTTGGATTAGGCAAAGTGTCATAACTAGTTATAGGCAACATTCCTTTTTGATTTTCTTGATAATTTGCAAATAAAATTGATTCTAAACCACAAGCTCCTTTTGGGATAACAAAATCTAGTTTATATTCATCCAAATTCATATAATCACCTGTTAATATTTTATGAAATTTATTTTAATTTTGTATGGGACTTATACTATTTTTATTAAAAATTTTCATAATAAAAAATACTTTCCTATCGAAGTACCCTAATTCCTTGTATTTACTATTTCTTTATAACCATTTCTTTTATTTTTGAATTTAACAGATTTCTCGATGACTAGGCATCCGAAACCACTTTTTTTGTTGATCTTATAGACATATTTTTCACCTCTACTATAAGATATGATATTAACACAATTTAGCAATTTTTACTTAAAGTTTTCCATTATTAGCTAAAAAAATACAAATAAAAAACAGCTTTAACTCGCTGCTTTTGATAAATGAATTGTCGTTGTTTTAAGTTCACTACCGCGATAATAACTTATTTCAACTTTGTCTCCAACACTATGCTTATAAAGTTGATATTTCAAAAAAGCCAAACTCGTAATGTCTGCATCTCCAAGTTTTACAATAATATCTCTACTTTTTAACCCTGCTTTATCTGCAGGACTATCACTTTCTACTGTATCTATATACACTCCGCTCGTTACAGGAGCATCAACTCGAATTAAAATATCTGATAAATTATACATAGAAACACCCAGATATGGTCTAGAAATACTTTCCCCCTTTTCAAATTTTTCTGCATACCACAATGCATCTTCAATTGGTATAGCAAAACCCATTCCTTCAATTTGACTGCTCGCAAGTTTCATAGACGTTATACCTATAACTTCACCATTTGAATTAGATAATGGTCCACCACTATTTCCAGAGTTAATTGCCGCGTCGGTTTGAATAACACTCATGACCCAATCACTAACATTATTATTTTTTAAACTCACCTCAACCATTCTATCTTTTCCAGATAAAATTCCTCTTGTAACAGTCCAAGAATAAGCACTGCTGTCGATTGGAGCCCCTACAGCAAACACAGTATCTCCAATTCTAGTTGCACTATTATTACCAAGTTGAGCAACACTTAAAATATTTTTACTGTCCACTGTTAATACAGCAATATCTGCGTATTTGTCACTTCCAACAATTTTTGCCTCCACTGAACTATTATTAGTAAACACAACACGTACGGCATCTCCACTTTCAATAACATGATTATTTGTTAAAATATAACCATTGCCATTTTCATTTTTATATACAAAACCTGTACCCGTAGCATACAATTTATCTTTTTTATAAGTTTCAATAGTTACTACTGAATCATAAACTTTCTCAACAGCGTCCGCTATGCCAGTTTCTGTTACGGTAACATCTTTAATGGTCTTAGTTATATTTTCCGTTATATTCATTGGAGAATATTTAACTAAAGCAAACATGGAAAGAGATCCCAAAAAAAACACTCCCATTAAGACAACAACATATTTAACTACTTTATTTATTTTATTTTCTTGCATTTCAATCTATCCTTTCTATTTCTAAATAATTAATGGGAAAACCCATTTTTTCTAAAACTTTTCCAATACTTATACTTTCTAATTTTCCATTTAATTTTTGTATTTCATAGTCAAGTTCTTTTATTAAAGAATGAAAATCATCTTTACGCAATAACTGCTTTAAAATAATAATTAAAGAAAATAAATCATCTTTACCATAAATATATTCCGATTCCAATTTAGGTATTTCTAATTTTTCATGAAATCTTGTATCATTAATTTTTCTTTGTACTCTGTGATCAAATAAAATTTCTTCATGAGCACACAAGTTTCGAAAATTAGCTAAAACGGGAAGATAAGTAGCCAAATCATTTGCATCTACCTTAAAAAACTCTGCAATGGCTTTCTGATCGCTTGGTTTCAAAATCAAAAAAAGTTCGCTAACAATCCCAAAAGACAAAACTTTCACGGCAATCCACAAAGGAATATATCCATATCTTGAATTATAATGAGAAGTCGCTGTGTGACTATCAGCATTTGAACGAATCTGCCTTTTCATTTTATTAATCAAATCATTAATTTGCCTACGTTTCTCTGGGTGATTGTTAAAATTATTTGGATTTAAATAATCGTTTTCTTTAATACCATACGTTCTAGACAGATGGTACGAAATAAAACTTTTCAAATTATTTTCAATAATCAGTAAATTTTTAAATAAAATATTTCGAACTTGACGATCAAAATTAAAAACGCCATACAATTGTCTAAAACTAGTTCCAGGAACAAAACTTTTATCTATTAAAGATTTCATAAATAATGTTCGATATCCACTTATAAAGAAATAATTTTCACGTAGCAATATTTCTTTTGTCGCCGATACATCTTCAATAATCATCCCTTTGTTTTCTAAAATCAAAACCTGTTCATCTAAAGTTTTAAATATTTTATTCACACTATCACCTTGCCCTACATTATATCATACTGGATAAGCAGAGTATATAGTTTTCACGTGTCCTTTATGTTATAATATTGTGAAAGGAATGTGAAAATTTATGCCATTAATTACAACACACAATTATTTTGCTAACGACGTTTTTTCTAAAACAAATAGTAACATTACGAAAACATTTCAAGAGAAAAAAAATATTTATGAACTTTTTGCACAAGGAACCGATCCATTTATCTTTTATGAATGCTTTCGCCCTAAAAAATCAGATTATCAACATCTTTGCCATACACAAAACACAGATATTTTTTTTCTAAGATTTATAAAAAAAATAAAAGAGAAAAAATTAACACAAAATCCATTGGTACTTGCGTCTCTTTATGGACAGTTAACTCACTATATACTTGATAGTACCATCCATCCTTATGTTGTTTACAAAACGGGATTTTATAACAAAAAAGATAAAAATACTCTAAAATACAACGGTCTTCACAACCAATTCGAATTACAACTAGATGCTTATCTGTATGAACAAAGAGAAAAGAAAGCTTTTAAAAAGTTTAAAATACACAAATATTTAATTGCAAAAGAAAAATGGGATATAGAACTTATAATTTTACTAAATGAAATTTATTATGAAGTATACAATATAAAAAATGGTGGTACAAAATTACAAAAAGGCTGTCACATAATGTATAATTCTTATAAATATTTAATAGAAGATAAAATAGGTATTAAAAAGAAAATTTATAAATTATTAGATAAAATGACTCCTAAAAAAGTAGGTGTATACGAAAACTTTAATTCACATGTTACCAAAATAGATCTTTCTATACTAAATCAAAATCACAAAATTTGGTACAATCCTTGGGATAATTCCATAAAAAGTAAAGAATCTTTTTTTGATTTATACAATAAAGCACTAGAAGATTGTATTCTTCTATTTGAAGCCACCCATAAATTTTTAAATGATCAAATCACCGAGAAAGCATATAAAGATATATTAAAAGATAAATCTTACTTAACTGGATTATCTTGGAAATTAAATAAAGAAATTAAATATTTAGAGTTTTAAACTACCCATAGCCTCCGCGATAATTCGAGCTAACTTTTTTTGATAATCTTCTTTCACTAAAAGGGTTCTTTCGTGTGCATTAGACAAAAAGCCACACTCAATTAAAACACCTTCTACTTTTAATTCCTTATACATATAAGTAGAACTCGGTATTAATTTTATTTCTCTATTGGTTTTTAAAGATTTATTAAGTTCATTTTGAATATGTTCCGCAATAACTTTATTATTTTCTTTTTTCTTATTATAAAAAACTTGTGGTCCATAATAATTTGAATCATCTAAGTAATTCAAATGGATTGACAAATAATAATTTGCACCACTATTATTAATCATTTTGATTCGATTATCAAAATCACTCTTCTTACGCCAAGAAGCATTTGGCTTAGACAAATCATAATCTTCATTGCGAATTAATATGACACTTGCCCCAAGTTTAGTAAGTTCACTCTCTAATGCTTTAGAAATAGCAAGATTAATATCTTTTTCATAAATAGTACCAGACATTGTACCTGGGTCTGCTCCACCATGTCCAACATCAACAACTATTAATTTTCCGGATAAAGGCAAACTAGCTAGCACAATTTTATTAGCAAAGCAGAGTATCATAACAACAAATAAAATACTAATTTTATAAAAATAACTTTTCATATTAAACTATATGCAAATAAAAAGGAAATAAACTTTAATTCTTTTCCTAATTTATTTAATATGATTCCATTCGTTTTACTTTTCTTTTAAGTTTTTAATAACCAAAAACGTATCTTTAAAATTTCTCAGATTTATAAGAAAAACAAGTAAAAAATACTTTTTACTTCCAATTCGTTTGATACTAAATTTTTATTAATATATTCTTTTTTATAAATTAAAAAAACCCACCAAAATAGGCAAGTTTTTATGAAAATATTTCTAACGTTTACTAAATTGTGGTGCACGACGTGCTTTTTTAAGTCCTGGTTTCTTACGTTCTTTAATTCTCGGATCTCTTGTAACAAAACCAGCTGTTTTTAAAATCTTACGATAAGAATCATCTCTAGTTTGATCAGAATTAGCATCATACTTTAAAAGTGCACGTGTAATTCCTAAACGAATAGCTCCTGTTTGACCAGAAAAACCTCCACCCTTAACATTAACTGTAATGTCAAATTTATTTTCATTATTGGTCATAGTTAAAGGTTGTTTCAAATCCATTACTAGCGTTTGATAAGGCATATAATCATTAACATCTACTCCATTAATAATTATGTTACCCGTTCCACCAGTAAGTGTTACTTGGGCACTAGAACGTTTTCTACGTCCTGTTGCAGTCCAACTTTGTTTACTTGTAGCCATAATACCCTCCTAATCCACTTTCAATTCTATAGGTTGTTGTGCTGATTGTTTGTGTTCTGCACCAGCATAAACAAATAACTTTTTCGCCATTTGTCTTCCAAGTCTATTATGAGGAAGCATTCCTTTAATAGCTCTTTCAACCATTTCTTCTGGATAATTTTCAATCATAGTTTTGGCATTACGTTCTCTAAGTCCACCTGTATAACCACTATGATTATAATACATCTTATCGTTTAACTTATTACCAGTTAAATTAACTTTTGAAGCATTTACTATAACTACATAATCTCCACAATCAACGTGAGGAGTATATGTAACTTTGTGTTTACCTCTTAAAATTGTTGCAGCTTTTGTAGCCACACGACCTAAATTCTTACCACTTGCATCAATCACATACCACTTGCGTTCAATATTTTCTTTTTTTTGCATGAATGTTTTCATAGCATATTTTCCTTTCATTAGTTATCTACAAAATTTACTTTCCCAGGGTAAACTTGTTTCGTAACAAATAAAATGTACCAGTTAAAATTATATGCAACAATTAAGAAATTGTCAAATAAAATCATAGTTTTTTACAACGATTTATATACATTTCATCTAATTTATTATATTCTTGAACATTATAACCTAGAATTTCAGAAATATTTTCACTTCTAGCAAGTTTTAAACAATTCAGTACTATACACATTTCTTCTGTAGATAAAAAATTTATATATTTCCAATTTCTTCCAATTAACAAAACAATTTTTCCCAAACATTTTCTTATTAATTTTTTTCTTTTTTTTATACAATAACACAAATAATCATATTCGCTATTTAATTCCATTCGAAAGCAATAACCTGGTTGTTTACTTTCAATCTGCTTTTTTCTTAAATTCCTTATTTCTCCCAAGTCTATAATTTCATTCATAAAAACCTCTCCATTTTTCCTTCAACTAATTGGTAAAAATTTTTATCTTATTGTATTATTCATACTCAAGTTCATTCATAATAAACACTATCTAAATAAAGTCCTCTTGCGGGAGCGCAAGACAAATGATAATCAAAATTATCTTCTAACATTTTCTTTAATAACTGTATCTCATACTTTCCTTCATTAATATCCAACATAGCCCCTATTAAATTGCGAATCATATAACGGTAAAAACTTTTGCCTATAAAAACAATATTTAATTCATTGTCTTTTAAAATAAATTGAATCTCTTCTATAATCATATCATAATTTTCTCTACTACCGGAAACAAAATTATGAAAATTACGACCATACTTTAAAATATTTGCACATTCTTTTAATCTATCCAAATGAATTTTTTTATTATAGAACAAATAATAATCATACCTTTGAGGATCATACTCTCCTAACCATATTTTATAAATATATTTTTTTCGTTTTACTGAAAAGCGAGCATGAAATTCATTAGTCATTTTTTTACATTCTTTCACATAAATGTAAGGTCGAACAATTGAATTTAACGCAACCAATACTCTTTCCTCGGGAATATCTTGAGTCAAATCAAAATGAGCACATTGTCCATTGGCATGAACCCCAATATCAGTTCTTCCAGCGCCTTTAATTTCTACACAACTTTTATTTATAATTGTTAAAGCTTCTTCTAAAGTTTTTTGAACACTTTTACCCTCTTTTTGTCTTTGAAAACCATTAAAATGACTTCCGTCATACGAGAAACGAATCAAATAGCGCATAAATCACACTTCCCTAAAAATTGCCTTTAATAACTCTTTTAAATCTGTATATGGTAATATTTTTTTATCATTTTCTCTTAAATAGTTTACAAACTCTATAATCTTAGGAGGATTCACTAAATTTAGCAATTCTTCTTCATAAAATGTAGGTTTATCAAATATTAGAAAATTTTTTTTACTCTTTCGTACCACAATTCGATCCGCAAACTCAAGAAAAAAAGCAAGATTACTATTTAAAAACACAAACGTTTTGTGATACTTTTTTACCAATTTTTTAAATAACTTTTTAAAAAAGAACAATTCTTTTTCCATAAAAAATTTATCAAAAGAATCAAAAACTATACAATCTACATTTTTTATTAAAAGAATTGCAAGCTCTACTTTCAGAACTTCAGAGGAAGACAAAAAATTCATTTTCTTATCTAAGACTTCTTCGCTTAAATGGACTAATTTTAGGCTATCTAACAATTTTTTATCTACACAAGAAGTTTCTTTTAAAATATATTTTTTGACCAATTCCGCATTGTAAGTATTTTTTAAATTTATTGCATATGTATTTTCGCTGAATACAAGTTCTTCTTTTAAAACATTAAAAAAAGCATTTATACTTTCTGTTTTACAATATTTATTTATTTCCATAAAGCACCCACTAACTCTTCTTTAGAACAATAAACTTTATCAATAAGATTATAAAGACGCAATTGAATTGACAAATCCACATAAAATGGAAGTCCTATTCCTAAACGTTTTAATAATTTTTCCTGTTCCAAAACCTGTAGGGTTTTTCCTTCAATTGCAATACTTCCCTTATCAAAAACGACCATATATTGATAGTTCAAAGAATGTTCAATATTTGTAGAAACATTAACCAATGTAATTTTTTCACTTTTCGCATACTTGTATATTTTTTGTAACATTTTTTCATTTATGTAGGAAAATAAATTATCAACAAATAGAAGTTTCGGCTGTTTTAAAAAGGATTTACAAATCAATAGCAATTTTCTTGATTCCAAATTTATATCTTTAATCTTTTTATTCAATGTATTTTTTGTAATAAATTTGTTTACAATCTTTTTTTGTTTTTCATCCAAAGTTTTATAATTTAAACTTTCCATTACTGTTTCTTCCTCAAACAATTTGGTATCCAACAAAACCTCAACTTTACATAATTTATGAAGACGACCACTATATTTTTTTTCGCCTGCTATAGCTTTTAAAAATAGTGTTTTTCCAGAAGCATTGGTTCCACAAAGAAACACATTAACGCCTTCATAAAAACATAAAGAAACTTTTTGTAATAAAACTTTTTCTTTATTATGTATAGTCAAATCTTGTATTTCAAATAATTTTTTCATAAAACCCACCAACTTATAAAATATTATACAAAAAATGAACATTAAAAAAAAGAGTTTTTACTCTTTTGCACTTGGCAATTTAATAATCACTTCATTAGGCAGAGAATACATAAACTTTTCTCGCGCGTAACGAGCCACATATTCACTATCTTGTAATTTTGTAATTTCTGATTGCAAAGATTCTTCTTCATGCAACAAAGAATTGTATCGATCCGTCAAAAGTACGATTTCATTTTTATTTTTTAACACTTGACACATATCTTTAAAAACACTTGATACAATAACACCTACAAGCAAAAGAATAATACTTGATAAAAAAGTTAAACGGCGCCTTGTTTTTTTCGTAATTCTTTTTTTCATCTGCAATCCTCTATCCTTAAAAAAAATTATAGCACTCTTAATTTAGTCTTTCAATTTTTTCTTCTTAACTTTACAAAATTTCCTAAATTTTTTACAATACAACCATCCTACGTAAAAGCCTAAAAAAAGTATCCCAATAAAATAAATGTGAATAACGCCATAATTTACTTTATACATTAGTAAAACATACATTAAAGAAATATCTAAGATGTAAATAAAAGTAATTATATATTTAAAAAAAATACTATGTTTTTTAATAATTTTATGATTTAGTAGACTAGTAAAATAAAAGAAAATGCCGAAAAGGAAAGAAACTAAAAAAGATAAAAGTTGTAATTTATAATTCATTATTTAAATAGTTTACTAAAAAAACTTTCGTGATTTTGTTTTCCTTCTCCATCTAGATAAGTAAAACTAATTATTTTTCCTTTTATTTTTACATTTCCATCATGTGTGTCTAATTTTATAATTTCCAAATTGGTCCCTTTAAGAAGAATAATACCCATGTTGCTTTCCATTAAAAATTCTTCATTATCAAAACTATCAATTTTTTTTATTCCGGTTAAATATATTTCTCTACGTTCACTTATTTTTAATTCATGTCCACCAAGTATAAGATTGTCCACTTCTTTATCCATTTCTACCACGCTCCTAATAAATGGTATGAAAAAAATAAAAATTTATGCAAAAAAAAATCTAGTTTCCTAGACTAATTTATGTTTCTATTCTTCTTCGCTAGCTTTATTATATTCTTCTATAATGGCAGTTTGAAACATATTACGAACATCGGTATTAATTGGATGAGCAATGTCTTTGTATTCGCCAGTTGCTGTTTTTCTACTAGGCATTGCGATAAACAAACCATTATCTCCTTCAATAATACGGATATCATGAATAGCAAATGCATCATCTATTACGACGGTTGCAATTCCTTTCATTCTGTTTCCTTCTTTTTCAAATTTACGAACTGTTACTGATGTAATTTTCATGTTTACTCTCCTTCTAAAGTTTTCCTTATTTTCTAGTAACTTAATACTATTTTATGATAAATTAGAAAAGTTATCAAGAGTTTTTACAAATACTTGATACTTATTTCACCCGTTGCTATATCCGAATAGGTAAAACTTTTTTCAACTCCACTTTCATTTACTGTAAAAATACTAGGATATACATTAGAAATATACCCATTTACTTTATAATTTTTATTTCGCATTCCAAATACGGAAATTGAGACTTTGTCATTTAAATGTTTTTTTACTTCTTCTTTAATTGCATCTAAATTCATATTTTCCCCCTTTATCTCGGATAGCCTACATACATAAGTCCATTACACATAATTCCACCCATACCTTCACTTCCATATTTCGTTTTTTCTAGTAAAGATAACAAGTCAATTTCTTTATTTCTTTCAGTAAGTGATACAGAAGTTGCAATAATGGCCGGATCTAAACAGTGAATATTCACACGTTTAGGACTAGAAGCAAAATTGGCACCCGCTTTAATTAATTCTTCATAATTGCTTTGACAAGCACCAGCTATTACAACCAATTTTTCATGACTTTTTTCATATTTTCTGCACTCTTTTACAGCTTTAATAAAATTTTCCGTATTTTTATAATTATGGACATCTTCCAAACGCCCTTTTTTCTTAAAATAAGCATCATGCCCTGTAATGATTACAATATCTGGCTTATATTCCTCCAAAAGTCCACGAATTTTCATAGGAATTTCTACTTCGTTAACTCTTTTACCTATTGCAAAAATATTATGCTTTTTATAATACTCTAAACAACGATGTAAATATTCATTGTCGCCATCCAAATGCAAAATTTTTGCTGGCAAATAAAAAAATTCACTTCGGTCTAAGGCATCATCCTCCGCTTCTTCCATATCCATCTTTAGTTCTTCCTGCTCTTCTTCGGAAGCTAAACTTAAATCTTCTATAGCACTATCCGCATACAAACGAACATCCATGCCTTTTAAATAGCAAGTAGTTCCTTTTACATTCATCACCTTAAATAAAGTGTCATGATTGTAACTTTTACGCGTTACAATATCTCCCTTTTTTACTTGCATACTATCACCAATATACTATATGCAAAAAAATAAAATTTTTGCCTAATCTTTATAATGATTTGCTAATTCTTTAAAATCTTCTTTACTGATTTCTTCTGCTCGAACATTTTCTTTATAATTAAGTTCATTTAATAATTTTTTAATTCGATTCCAATCGTAACTTTTCAAATTATTTTTTAAAGTTTTTCGTTTATTCAAAAAAGCATCTTTTGTAAATTGTAAATAAAAAGGAATATCTTTAATGTTATTTTCTTCTTTTCGAGTTAATTTTATGATAGCACTATCTACTTTTGGGACAGGATAAAAATCATTTTTTGAAACATAAGAAATAAGTTTTGTTTCATAAAAAGCATCAATGTATAAAGTAAAAGCGTTGTATTCTTTGCAATGACTTTCCGAAACCACACGCTCGGCAAATTCTTTTTGAACCAATACTACAATTTCTTTTATAGGAACTGCAAACTCAACTAGTTTAGAAAGAATCGGTGAAGTTATATAATAAGGAATGTTAGCAACTACATAAATATTTTCATAAGGTATATTTTTTATATCTTCTTCAATATTTCTTTTTAAGAAATCACCATAAAGTACTTTACTTTTTTTAGAATCGTATTTTTGTAAATAGGCTTTCATACGTTCATCTATTTCATAACAAAGTAAAAAACTTTCTTTTTGAAATAAATATTCAGTTAACGCTCCCATACCAGGACCAATTTCAATAATTAAATCATTTTCTAAAACATCTACTGAACATGCTATTTTTTGTAATATTCTTTCATTTTTCAAAAAATTTTGTCCATATTTCTTTTTTGCTTGTATATATTCCATATTTTATCCACTCACTTAAAAAATGGCTTATTGCCATCCATTTCTTAAAACATCATAGGTAACTACTGAACGCCCAACCATTCTAGCGTAATCCATACTACTCGTTAATAAATCTAAATCTTGACCTAAAACCCCTCGATCTAGCACAATAGCAAACACTGGATCGTCTGATAATTTTGTTTTATTTAAGCGTACAATAGATCCACAGGGTAAATTCTTACTTGAAGCAACAATTTGTACTTTACCATAAGAAATATCGTTATAAGTTTCCGTTCCATCTAAAACATTGTATTTAGGAAGGCAGGCAAGTTTACCACTACACAATGGGCATGTAGGAAGATAACTAGTTAAATCTCCTGTAAAAGTATCTTTTGCACTATATAAGTCATTTGCTATATCTTCTTTTAATTTCATTGCCATAGTAGCCAAATCTATCGATTTATTATAATTATCATTTAATACTTTTGTTTCTTTACTATTGTTATTAGATTCTACAAAGATCACAAGCAAAAGAAGCAATGCGATTTGAAGTAATTTCTTCGTCGTTTTTAAAATAGATAGCACTTAAACCATCACCTCGCTAGTAACTTGTTTCATAAACAGTTTAACAAAGAAAGCCTTAAATGTCAAAAATTCGTTTACTATTTTCATTTGTTATTTCAGCCAACTGTGCAAAGGATATATTTTTTAATTCACAAATATACTCTGCTATATTTTTTACTTTACTTGGATCATTTCTTTTTCCACGAAAAGGAACAGGTGTTAAATAGGGAGAATCGGTCTCTAATACAATGTTATGCAAATCAATTTCTTTTATTACTTCTTTTAAGTTACAATTTTTGAATGTAATAACTCCATTAACTCCCAATAAAAAGCCCATTTTTATATATTGATTAGCAGTTTCTAAACTTCCACTAAATGAATGAATTACACCACGAACTTTATATTTTTTTAGACATTCAATTGTATCTTTCGTAGCCTCCCTTGAATGAACAACAATAGGCATATCGTATTTTTCTGCGAGTTTCAGTTGTTTTTCAAAAAGAAGAATTTGTTTCTCTCTATTTTCTTTCGTATAATGATAATCCAATCCTATCTCACCAATTGCAATAACTTTTTTAGTATTCATGTTTTTTTCAATAAATTGTAAATCTTCTTCTTTATAACTTTCCACTTCTTCTGGATGTATTCCGATAGCTCCATAAATTTCTTCTTTTTGAATTAATGACAATACTTCTTTATTGCTTTTAAAATCACAACCCGCTACAATCATACGACTTACACTATTTTCTTTGGCAAGCTTTATAACTTCATCAATATTTTCATAATATTCTTGAAACAAATGACAATGCGTATCACAAAACATAAATATCACTCTTTTCCATTTAGCATTTTAGCTTGTTTATGCAAAGTTAACAATAAAGAATTACCAAACTCTTCTTCAATATTAGGATTCATAGAAGCTACAATTGCTTCATCTAAATGACTTACTAAATCTTCTTTTCTCGTTTCACAAACTATTTGGCCTTGGTAGAATTCTTTTCTTGTCTTCTCATCATACACAACTTCATTAGCTAAATCAATAAACATTCCTTCTTCATTTCTTATTATACTATGATAATAGTTTCCATCATAACAACATGGCAAAAGCTCAGTTACTAAGCTTGCATTATCTAATAAATCCATAAAGTCCCAAGAAGCAATATGACAAATACCACCATCCTTGCAATTGTCTTCATATCGCATTTTTCTTATAAATTGTTTTGCCAAAAAATCTTCTCGAAAATAATCTTGGATAGAATAAAAGGAATGTTTACCAAAATTCTCACTAGAAACTATAATTTTTCCATGGTAGTATTCTATGTTTTTTATAGAAGGAGATAACATTAAAAGATTTTTCCATTCTTTATTTAAATTTTTATTCGTTGTAGAGCCTAAATAAAACATAGCTTCTTGTATAGCGTAAATCGTATTAAATCCACTTTGTTTCAATAAATCTTCAAAAAATGGAATAAGGTTTGGATAAAAACGATACACTACTTTTTTTAAGGAATCATAAAAATCCATAAAATCATTTTCTCTACAATCGTATATCGCTTTAACTTCTTTTTCACGAATGCCTGACTCTTTTAAAAATAAATAAACAAATTCTTTTATTCGTTGATTGTTTCTATCTATATATTGTTCTTCGTACTGATAAAATATTTTTTCATAGTCCATAATAAAAAACCCCTTTTTTAATTAGAACAATATTATACATGAAAATAAAAAAAAGAAAAGTATTTTTTCGCTTTTCTATTTATCCATATCTATTCTTTGAAATAAAATTTCAGCTTCATTTAAGTCATACACAGCATTTTCATTAAATTTAAATGAAGTATCAGTCGAATGAATTTGACTTAAAATTCTTTCACTCGTTTCAGGTAAGAATGGACTTAAAAATACAGCACATACTCGAATCGCTTCTATTAAATTATAAAGTACGGTTTCAAGTCTTTCTTTTTTACTTTCTTCTTTAGCTAACGTCCATGGTGTTGTTTCATCAATATATTTGTTACTTCTTCGTAATACTTCAAAAATTTCATCTATAGCAGATCCAATTTCTAAGTTGGTCATTTTATTATCTATTTCACTTTCTAAAGCATTTATCATCGAAATAAGTTCATTATCCACAATTTCAATTACTTTTTTATTTTCTAAGTGACTATCAAAATATTTTTTTGCCATAGAAATGGTACGATTTACTAAATTCCCTAATATATTTACCAAATCTCCATTTATTCTCTCAATAAGTAAATCTTTAGTAAATACGCCATCACTTGCAAAAGGAATCTCGTGTAACACATAAAAACGTACTGCATCTACTCCAAATTCTTTCACTAAATCATCAGCATAGATAACATTTCCTTTTGACTTACTCATCTTTCCATCACTCATAATAAGCCAAGGATGTCCGAAAACTTGTTTTGGAAGAGGTAAATCCAAACTCATTAAAAAACAAGGCCAATAAATGGTATGAAAACGAATAATATCTTTACCAATCAAATGCAAGTCTGCTGGCCATAATTTATTAAATTCTTCACTTGAACCATCTGGGTCGTAACCTATATTGGTAATGTAATTTGTTAAAGCATCTAACCATACATAAACCACATGTTGTGGATTTTCTACTACAGGAATTCCCCAATCAAATGAAGTTCTAGAAACACATAAATCTTGTAAACCAGGTTTTAAAAAATTATTAATCATTTCATTTTTTCGAGAAGCTGGTTGAATAAATTCTGGATGCGATTCAATATAGTCCATTAACTTTTCTTGATATTTACTTAATTTAAAAAAATAAGATTCTTCACTTTTCAACTCTACTTCTCTTCCACAATCTGGACACTTTCCATCTACAAGTTGATTTTCAGTCCAAAAAGATTCACAAGGAGTACAATAAAGTCCCTTGTATTCTCCTAAATAAATATCTCCTTTATCCAACATTTTTTTAAATATTTTTTGAACAATTTTCTCATGATGTTCGTCAGTCGTTCGAACAAATTTATCATAACTAGTATTCATAATATCCCAAATACTTTTAATTTCACTAGCTATCTCATCCACAAATTCTTTTGGTGTTATATTTTCTTCTTTCGCTTTAATTTGGATTTTTTCCCCATGCTCATCGGTTCCAGTTTGAAAATAAACTAAAAAACCTTTCAATCTTTTGTAACGAGCAATTGCATCTGCTAAAACGATCTCATAAGTATTTCCTATATGAGGTTTTCCTGATGTATATGCAATGGCTGTTGATATATAATACTTTTCTTTCATAAAAAACCTTCTTCCATTTAATCATATTATTTATCCATGATTTTTTTCTAAAACAAAAAAATCACAAATTAAGGGCGAAAAATTTTCCGCGGTACCACCTTAATTCATGATTTTAATCATGCACTCTAATTCGTAACGAGAATGAATCGATTTAACTCCAGAACCATGTTCATACTCTTATTTAGATTTACTCGCACCAAATGTAAATTCTCTTTGCTAAACAATAAGTACTACTCTTTCCTTCTTTATTAATTGCTTTTATCTTAGCATAGAATTTTTATAGTTTCAAGAAATATCCACCTTACTTACAATCAAATTTGAAATAAATTTTAAAAGACTATTATTGGATTCTTCAATTGGCTTTTCCGAAAACAAAATAAGTAGTCCTAAACAATCTGTAGAAGAAATAATCGGCTGAACAAAATAATACCCACTTTTTTCTTCATTATTAAATTTAAAGGTTTGCATTTCTCTTTTAAAAACACTTTCTCGATTATGTATATAATGTATAAATTTTGTATCTAAATCCGTACTTTCAAAAGAAGCAAATTTATTAGCATAAATAATTTTGTCACGATCACTAATCATTAAATTAAGTTCATACACTTGTGTTACTAAATTTGCAATCGTATGAATAATTTCTTTGTAATCTTTAATTTTTGAATATTTTTTTAAAATCACTTGATCTTCTTCTACAAAAATTTCTAAATTTTCTCCTTCCCGTATTCCTAAATTACGTCGTATTTCTTTTGGTAATACAATTCTTCCTAACTCATCAATCCTACGAATTACACCAGTCGACTTCAAAAGATAATCACTCCTTACGTATATTAGTTTGAGTTATAGTAAAAAAAATATACAGAAGAAAATAGAGAATTTAGATTTTAGGTATATAAAATAAAATTCTACTTCTCCTATGTAAGAAATAAGTAGAATTTAATCTTCTTTTACATCTCTTAGAATCAATTCCAAAAGGGGTACAATTGAGTATAAAAAATGTTTTTCATTTCTTTTAAGAAGCAAAGAAATTGAAATTTTTTTATTCACATATTTAAAAGAAAAATTAGGATTTATATTGTACGCTTCAAAAAACAATTTATCGCCTTTTACTTTTGAAGAATGTACTTCTGGAATTTCCACTTCAACCAAACGTTCAGTTTGTTTCACATGTGAAATATCTAATTTTTTAGCTAATTTTTCAAACCATTCTTCATACATATAAATCTCTATTTCTTCTGTTATTTTACCAAAACGATCTTCTAATATTTTTTTAACGCGTTGTAAAGAGGAATTGTCTTCTATTTCATTGATCAATTGATGAATTTCAATTTTAACGTCTTCATCACTTACATAAGTATCGCTTATGTGCGTACTAACATTAACTAAAGATTTCGCATCTAAATCTTCTTCCACTTCTTCTCCATTTAAACGTCTAATTTCTTCTTCTACCATTTTGGTATACAAAGAAATTCCAACGGAATCTATAAAACCCGCTTGTTCACTTCCTAATATATCTCCAGCTCCACGGAGAGATAAATCTCGCATTGCTATACGATAACCACTACCAAGTTCCGTAAAATCTTTAATAGCTTGTAAACGTTTCACTGCAATATCATTTAATAATTTATGACTGTCGTACAAAAGATACGCGTAAGCTATTTTATCACTTCTACCAACACGACCACGTATTTGATAAAGTTGAGACAAACCAAAGTGATCAGCGTCATAGATAATTAAAGTATTGGCATTAGGAATATCAATACCCGTTTCAATAATCGTTGTACAAACCAAAATATCAAACTCGTAATTAACAAACGATTCCATAATAGCATCCAATTCTTTTTTTGTCATCTGTCCATGAGCAAAAGAGACTCTAGCTTCTGGAATTAGACGAGAGAGTTTATTGGAGAATTCTTCTATTGATGCCACTTTATTATACAAAATAAAGATTTGTCCTTTACGTGATAATTCTTTATAGATAGCGTCTTTTACAATAAGTTCATTTTCCTGTATGACATAAGTTTGTACAGGATATCGATTCACAGGGGCTGTATCAATAATAGATAAATCTCTTAAACCACTCATAGCCATTTTCATTGTTCTAGGAATAGGAGTTGCTGAAAGTGTTAATACATTCACATCATTTTTAAAAGTTTTTATTTTTTCTTTATGTGTAACTCCAAAACGTTGCTCTTCATCCACAATAAGTAAACCTAAGTTTTTACATAAAACGTCTTCACTTAAAAGTCGATGGGTTCCAAATAAAATATCAATTTTTCCGCTTTTTAAATCTTCTAAAATACGTTTTGTTTCTTTAGAAGAAGTAAAACGATTTAATAAAGCCATTTCGATTGGATAAGAAGAAAAACGTTTCAAAGCAGAACTATATTGTTGTTTTGACAAAATGGTCGTGGGACATAAATACAACACCTGTTTATTATTTAATATCGTTTTAAAAATAGCTCGAAAAGCCACTTCTGTTTTTCCAAAGCCAACATCTCCACATAAAAGACGATCCATTGGAATAGGACTTCTTAGGTCTTTTTCTACATCTTGAATGGCTTTTAATTGATCTTTAGTTTCTTCATAAGGAAACTCCGTAGCAAATAAATCTTCCATTGGATAATCAAGATAACTAGTTCCTTTCGTATTGGTACGAATAGCATACAGACGCATTAATTCTTCTGAGATATCTTTAATTTTCTTTTGACAAGCACGTTTCTTCAATTCCCAAGAAGTACTATTTAATTTATTAATTTTAGGTTTTACTCCATCTTTATCAGTATACTTAAAAATAGTAGTGATTTTTTCTACAGGAATATATACTTTATCATTTCCCAAGTAATTTATTTGAATAAAATCTTTTTGCATTCCCATTTGGTTTAAGGTTACAACACCATTATATATTCCAATACCATGACTACGATGTACAACGTAGTCTCCTAATTCTAAATTGTTTAATGTATTTATCTTTTTCCCTATTTTTAATGTATTTTTGTATTTAATTTCTTTGCTAGTAACTTCTTCGATATCAAATTCTGATAAAAAAACATATTCATCAAATAAAAAACCACGATTTATTTTTTTATTTAAAATATTTATTTGATTTATCTCTAATTTTTCTTTTACAAGAATAGGAACCCCAACAAATAATTCTTTGATTTCTTTTATTTGATTTTCTTTAGATAAACAAAAAACTACAGTTTTCTTCTTTTGAATCCACAACAAGACTTTTTCTTTTAATAAGGAAAAATTAGATTTAAAGTTTTCCATTTCCATCGACTGGTAAGAAACTATTTTTTTATTATTACTATTCAAATTTGTAAATGTATCAATAAAAATTTCTTTTGCGTTTGAAAAATCTTCCATTTGGTACATATACTTTTTATTTTGATCTACTTCATTACTGGTTTTATATTCTAAAATGTCCTCTAATAATTTCTTATAAGAAACTTCAATTTGTTCATAATCATAATAAACTACAAGAGGAACTTTTAAATAATCAAGTAAAGAATTATGCCCTTTTTCGATTACTTCGTCATAAGGACCAATTGAAACTTCTTTTAACGTTTCTAGTGAAAGTTGTGAATCTTCATCAAAAGTACGAATAGACTCAATTGTATCTCCAAAAAATTCAATTCGTATAGGGTGTTCTAAAAACGTAGGAAAAACATCTAATATAAAACCTCTCATGGCAAAAGTTCCTGTTGCAGTAACTAAAGAATCTCTTGTATAACCAAAAGCAAGTAATCGTTCAACAATTTTTTCTCGACTCATTTCCTCATTTACTTTTAGATTTATTTCTTTTTCTTCTTTTTCTTGCATAGGTGGTAAAAATTTTAAATATCCCATTAAATTAGTAACCACAATATGTTTCTTCTCTTCTATTTTTTTTAAGGTTTCTAATCGTTTAATTTTTAAATCTGGAGAAATTGCTAGCGCTACACTTGATAAAAAATCATCCATAGGAAAAAGAAGCACATCGTCTGTATAAGTACTTAACAAGGAATACAATCTATTACATTCATACAAAGAATTCACTACTACTAAAATATTTTCTTTTTTCGTTTCAAAAAGATAAAGTAAATAAAATATATTTAATTCTTTTGTAAGACCTGTAACATGAATATTGAACTCACTGGAAAACTTTTCATTTAACCATTTCATATAGCCTCCTAAGAATTGTATTTATTCATTGTTTTTTCAAGACCATTAGAAATAAACGATTCTATGATTTCATTATAAAGTGGATAACTAGTATTTAAAAAACTTAATTCTTCTTTAGTAAATTTTCCCAATACATAGTGAATAGTATCTTGTTTTTTATCATGAGAGATTCCTATTTTTAGTCTGGCAAAAGAATCTGTATTCAATGCATTTATAATGGATTTAATTCCATTATGTCCCCCTGCAGAACTATTTATTTTTATTTTGTGTTTTCTAAACTCGATATCCATATCGTCTTGTATTACTAAAATATCACTTGGATCTATATCATAATATTTGCTTGCTTGAACAACTGAAATCCCAGAGTTATTCATATACGTTGATGGTTTTAAAAATAACACCTTTTCTTTTCCATAATTAAGAATTTGATAAACACCATCAAATTTTTTTTGCCAAGTATTATTTTCTAAATAATGATCTAATATCATAAAACCTATATTATGACGAGTATTCTCATACTCCTTTCCCACATTTCCTAAACCTACAATTAATTTCATATTCTCTACCTTCTAAATATATTTTTATAACTATTGTAATTATTTATATACAAAGGGTTCCTTACCTTTACTCCATTTTTACCATTTTTAATACATTTTAGCAAAACCATACTTGCTTCTTTGTCATCTTTTGTATAAATAAATTGAATTTGTTTGGCAATTATGTGATATTTTTCGCATAAATATAAAATTTCTTCTAAACGTTCTGGGATATGCACCAAATAAAACGTTCCATATTCTTTTAAAGCGTAAAAAACGGTTCTAAATAAATCTTCTAACTGTAAATGAATCTCATGACGTGCAATCGCTTTTTCCCTATTTTCATTTATTAAAGAACTTTCTTTGTATTTAAAATAAGGTGGATTTGCTATTACTATATCAAAATTATTTCCCGGGAAATATTTGTGGATAACTTTTACATCATCCTGTATTACTTGTATTTGATCTTCCAAGTTATTAAGTTTTAGGCTTTCTTGGGCCAATATAGCTATATATTCTTGTATTTCAAAAGCTACAATTTTGTTTGGGAAATAATTTGATAAGATTAATGGAATCACTCCATTTCCCGTACAGACATCTAAAATCTTATCATTAGGTTTTACACCAGTTACAAATTCGGCAAGTAAAATGGAATCTAAAGAAAATTTAAAAACGTCACTATCTTGAACAATTTTTTTTGGTTCATAATCGTACAAATCATTTATTATTTTCATTATTCAAATTCACTTCTTTAATTTCATTATCACAATCTAATTTTATTTTACGATTTAATATATCCACGGAAATTACTTTTCCTCTTGTATTTTCTATAGTAACAATATCACCAAGATTTGGTAAACCTTTTTGAGCCTCTAAGTAATTTTGATCTTCATAAGCAAGGCAACATAAAAGTCTACCACAACAACCATTAATTTTAGAAGGATTAAGAGCCAAATTTTGGTTTTTAGCCATATTCATTGAAACAGATTCTAAAGAATTTAAAAAAGAAGCGCAACACAATTCTCTTCCACATTGTCCTATACCACCAACACTACAGGCTTTATCTCTAGCCCCTATCTGACGTAATTCTATTCGAGTTCGATAAATAGATGCCAGTTTACGAGTCAATTCACGAAAATCGATTCTTTCATCAGCCGTAAAACTAAGTAACAATTGTTTTTTATCAAACGTAAACTCTGAAGATAAAAAATGCATTTCTAATTTCAATTCGTTTGCTAATTCTTGTGCCTTTTTTAAAGCCTGTTCCGCATCTTTAAGATTATTTAAATGTTTTTTATAATCTTCTTTTGTTGTTAATCTTATTATATCTTTAAAATTTCCTTTATTAATGACTTCATTATCCTTAATTTTTTCTACAACTTTACCGTATTGCAAGCCCTTCTCGGTTTCTACAATAACACAAACGTTGGTATTTACTTTTAACTCATGAGCATTAAAATAATATATTTTGCCTTTATCATTAAACTTTACTCCATAAATATTCATTTTAATCCTCCAAACTTAATACAAAATAATCTAAAAGCAAATTAACATTTACGTTATAATTTAACCGTTCAATTATTCTATTAACTAAATCAATTCTTTTTATAAGTTCCTGCTGTGAATACTGAATTAATTGATTCATCTTTTCTGGTACTTCCTTTTTATTAATACAATTTAAGTATATTGTTAATATATTTTGAAACAATTCCAATAAATCTTCTTTTTCTAATTTTTCTTCAAGAATAATTTTATTATATACGATACTTTGTTCTTTTTCTACTTCTATTTTATATAAATATTTTAAAGCTAAATCTAAAATATTTTGATTCTTAAAATAACTACTCTCTTTTTCATAAAAAGCTTTTATAATTTCACAACGACTTTTAATTGTATGAATTACATTTTCTTTATTATTTGTAATTAAAAAGCCCAAAATATTTTGCTCTGGTTCTTCAATAAATTTTAACATTGTATTTGCAGAAGAAGCGTTTAACTTTTCTGCATCATTTAAAATATAAATATTGAATTTTGTTAAATAAGGAACATTTAAAAAATCTCTTTTTAAGTCTTCCATTTGCGACTTTTTAATAGCTTGTCCATCAGGATAAATAATTTTTAATGAAGGTAAATTTGCAGTATCTATTAAATGACAAAGATTACATTTTGTACATTCAGGAATAAAACTATTTTCTGTACAATTAATAATCTTGATCAAATTAGTAATATCTTGTAATGCCTTTTGTTTATCATTGGTTTCAATTAAAAAAACATGAGATAATTTATTCTCATTATGTTTTTTTATTAAAGAATGAATATTTTTATTTTCAATCAAACTACCACCTACTTACTTCGTCATAAAAAACATTGCAACTAACGAGACCAAACCAGGTACTCCTAGAAAAGTAACTGTCCCTAATGTAAAGGCATTTATAGGAATTACTACATTTATTGAATTAATACATAGATTTAAACCATACAACAATAAAAATGCAAAGATAAACTTTTTAACAAACGAGACTATTTTTTTTACCATATCTATCACCTTTATAAAGTATATGGGACAAACCTAAGAATTATTATTCTGAAATTTGCTTACGATCATCTAGTGCTTTATCTAAAGTGACTGTATCCATATAATCTATATCAGCACCAATAGGTATACCATAAGATAACCTGGAAATTATAACATCCTTCTTTTCCAAAATTTTTTTAATAAAAAGAGTTGTAGTTTCTCCTTCAATATTGGACTTCAAAGCTAAAATCAATTCTGGACGTTTCAATTTTTCTATTCTTTCAATTAGATTGGATATATTTATATCTTCATATCCTACACCTTCAGATGGAGAAATTAGCCCTCCTAACACATGATAAACGCCTTTAAAATTACCAGCTTTTTCAAAAGTGAAAACACTTTTATAATCCTCTAATACACATATAATATTTTTATCTCTACTATCATCATTACAAATATCACATATTTCTTTATCTGTAATATGTCCACATATTTTACATGGTTTTAAAGTTATTTTGGCTTCCATCAAACTTGTACTAAAACTTTCAATTTGCTCTGTTGTTAATTCCAAAGTAGCTAAAGCCATTCTCTCTGCACTTTTTTCACCGATTCCTGGTAATTTTTTATAAGATTCAATAATGTTTTCTAACTTTTTAGGGTAAATCATGTTAGAATAATCCACCCAAACCAGCACCTAAAGATCCCATTTTATCTTCAATTTCTTGGTCAATTTTATTTGTAGCCTCTTTAGAAGCTAAAACAATCATATCTTCTAATATTTCTAAGTCATCCTTGTCAAGGTCCCCTTTAATTTTTATAGAAACCATTTCCTTTTTACCATTATAAACGACTTCTACCATTTCAGAAGTACCTGTAAATAAAGTACTATCAATTTCTTCTTTCTTTTTTTGCATATCTCTTTGCATTTTTTGAGCTTGCGCCATTAAATTTTGCATATTCATATTTTTTCCTTCTTTCTATTATTTAACTTCTACATGTCCTTCATCAAATATAGATAATACATTCGTACAATCCAATGTTTCATTTATTTCATTAGAAGTATTTTTTAATTCATAAATAGGTTCATCTAATATTTGATAAACATAATTTTCTTTTTTATTTTTAATATACTCTTTTTTCTTTTGTTCCCAAAATTCATTTGTTAAAGCAATAAAAGAAATTTTACAACCTGTATATTCTTCATATTTTTGTTCTATGTTAATTAAATTGCTATTAAACATTTCTACAATGCTTTCCTGTGCATCAATTATAATATTAATTTTTGGAGAGGCAAGCACCAATTGAGAATCAATAACAATTGATTTTAAAGAATCAATACTACTTAATGAATTAGTAAAATCCAACCATTTCCCCTTACTTTCTAAAAGAATATTTTTATCAGCTTCTGCAAAGCAATTGTTAACTCGCACTCCAGTTAATTTTTCTAAATAATTTTTATATTCTTGACTTTCTTCAGAAGTAGAAAATTCAGTATTAATTTCTTTTTGATCCTTTAAAAATACTATTTCATTGTTTTCTTCTTCCATTAATTCTTTTTCAAAATCAGATGTACTTTCTTGAGTTTCTAAATTGAACTTTTCTTTATTTGCATCATTGTTAACTGTTACATTTTTTATAATGGCTAAAAAGATTAATAAAAAAGGATCCACATTAATATTAATTTTATTTATTAAATCATTTAATTCAAAAATAGTATCCTTAATTGCTATATATTTATCTTCCTTTTTTTCCACTTTACATTCCATAGCTTTTATAAATAATTGGTCTATTATTTTCTTTATAAACACCTTATAATCTACTGATGATTTTTTCAAACTATCAAATATACACTTTAATTGTTCGTAATTATCTTTTATATAATTATCAGCAATATTTTTTATTTGAATCATTGAAACAGAACCATAGTTGTTTAAAACCACTTCTAAATCAATTGAATCATTGCTTGTGGATAACTGATTTAATATACTAAGAGCGTCTCGACATCCACCTTCCGACAAATACGCAATTTCATTGATTGCCTCTTCAGTTATATGAATATTTTCTTTATCTACAATATTTTTCAAATGATTTATTAATTCTTCATCCGATAACTTCTTAAAATCATACCTTTGACATCGAGATAAAATTGTAATTGGAACGCTTTCAATATTTGTTGTTGCTAAAATAAAAACAATATGGCTTGGTGGTTCTTCTAAAGTTAATAATAAAGCGTTAAAAGCACTTTGAGAAAGCATATGTACTTCATCAATAATATAAACCTTATATTTACTAAAAGATGGGGCTATTTTAACATTGTTGATAAGTTCTCTTATTTCATCAACCCCATTATTAGAGGCAGCATCTATTTCAATTATATCAGCACTGTTATTTATATTTATACAAGATTTACAAGTACCACATGGAATTCCATCATGTGCATTTTCACAATTAATTGTTTTTGCAAATATTTTTGCTGTACTTGTTTTTCCTGTTCCTCTTGGACCTGTAAAAATATAAGCATGAGATATTTTATCATTTTTAACAGCATTTTTTAACATTTCAATTGAATACTTTTGACCTACAATTTCATTAAAAGAAGATGGTCGATATTTTCTGTATAATACTTTATAATTGGATGTCATATAATATCTCCTCACATAAATATTATAGCATAAAAAAAACAATTATTAACGCATATTTTGAAAAAAATCAGATAATAATTGTTGATAAATATCAATTGTTTTTGGACTATTTATTTTCATTATATTTGTTTTAGAAAAGTCATGTTTATAGTCTAATTTATCTAATAAATAATAAACATTTTGGATGCGACTTTGTTTTAGAACCTCCATACACATATTACAAGGCTTTAAAGTAACATACAAATTACAATCAGATAAATTCCATCTTCCCAACTTCTTAGCAGCTTTTTGTAAAGCCAATATTTCAGCATGAGCAATAATATTTTTTCTTTTTTCCTTCTGATTATACGCTTGAGAAATCCATTTACCATTCCTTTCAACTATTGCAGAAACTGGTATTTCTCCTTTTTTATAAGCAATACGAGATAATTTAATTAATAAATTTATTATTGATTCATTTGTATTCATTCTTTTAAACATCCACCTAAATAAAAAAGTGCACACGAACAGAGACTGATGTGGCTGCTATCTTCCGATCCTGACCAGATTACAATATATTCGTTGCACAAATAAATAATAACAATTTTTCTTTTATATTTCAAGAAGTTCCACGTGAAACATAGTTTATTTACACTTTCTTATAAAAAAATGTTCCACGTGGAACATTTTTTTAATCACTAGAAATCTGATTTTCCTTTTCTTCTGCTGATAAACTATTTTCATTTGTTTCCAAAACAGTTTCATCTTCTTCTATCATTTCTGGAGTTTTTTCAACTAAACTTATATTCGATACTTCCTGATTTTCTTTTAAATTAATAACTCTTACTCCTTGAGTAACTCTTCCCAAAATATTAATTTGATCAAGTGGTACTCTTATTACCATACCTGTATTCGTAATGATAACTAAGTCACTATTTTCTTGAGCTAATCGGAATGCCGCCATCGAACCATTTTTTTCTGTGATATTAAGTGCTTTTACTCCTTTGCTTCCTCTTCTTGTTTGTCGATAATCACTAATTTTGGTTTGTTTTCCATAACCTTTTTTAGTAACAATAATTAAGGAATCATTATCTGTTGCAATTTCTGCACCAATACACTCCCCACCATCTAAGTTAATTCCACGAACTCCACTAGCAGTTCTTCCCATAACTCGAATTTCATCTTCAATAAATTTGACCATTCTTCCATTATCTGACCCTAACAATATACAATCAGATCCTGTCGTCTTTTGAACTGAAATGAGTTCGTCATTTGGTCGTAAACTAATACAAATTTTACCATTATTACGTATACTATCAAATTCGGTAATACTAGTTCTTTTAACAATTCCTAATTTTGTAGCAAACAATAAATATTTAGCTGTATCTTCTCTTTTTACACTTAAAATAGAATTAATTTTTTCTTCTTTTTCAATTTGCAACAAGTTGATAACTGGTAATCCTTTAGATTGACGACTAAACTCTGGTATTTCATACCCCTTTAAACGATACACTTTTCCTTTATTCGTAAAGAATAAAATATAATCATGTGTGGATAAGTTTACCAAATGTTCAACAAAATCTTCTTCATTGGTATTCATACCCTTAATTCCTACTCCACCACGATTTTGTAATTTAAAAGTATCAGAAGTTGTACGTTTAATATAACCATTGTGAGTAAGTGCTATCATTATGTCTTCTTCTGGTATTAAAGATTCATCTTCAATAAATTCAATAGCGGACATATCAATATTTGTTCTTCTCTCATCTGCATATTTGTTTTTAATTTCAAGAAGTTCTTCTCTTATAATACCAAGAATTTTTTCTTCACTTGCTAAAATACTTCTTAACTCTTCTATTGATTTTAATAATTCTGCAAGTTCATTTTCAATTTTTTCGCGTTCCAATCCAGTCAAACGACGCAATTTCATTTCTAGAATTGCATTGGCTTGAATATCATCAAGACCAAATTTTGCCATCAATTGTTCTTTAGCAATAATATCAGTTGCAGATTCACGAATAGTTTTAATAACTTCGTCTAAATGATCCAAAGCAATTTTTAAACCTTCTAAAATATGAACTCGATCCAAAGCTTTATCTAAATCGTATTGTGTTCTTCGAATAATAATTTCTTTTTGATAATCAATATATTTCGATAAGATATCTTTAAGTCCAAGTATTTTTGGTGAACCTTGATCAATCATCAACAAATTAATACCATAAGTGGTTTGCAATTGCGTGTATTTATATAAATTATTTAATACTACATTTGCGTTAGCATCACGTTTTAAATAAATAACCACACGAACTGGATTTTCTAAATTTGATTCTTCATGAAGTTCACTAATTCCATCAATAATTTTGTCACGAACCAGTTCTCCAATACGAGACTGAAATTCTGCTTTATTTACTTTATAAGGTAAAGCTGTAACCACAATTCGAGTTTTGCCACCATCTTCTTCAATATCAGCCTGTCCACGAATCGTAATAGAACCTTTACCTGTTTCGTAAGCCTTTCTAATACCGCTATTCCCTAAAATAGAGGCTCCAGTTGGAAAATCAGGTCCTTTAATGTATTGCATTAATCCATCCGTATCAATTTCATGATTATCAATATAGGCAACACAACCATCAATGACTTCTCCTAAATTATGTGGTGGTATATTAGTAGCCATACCAACAGCTATTCCCATTGTTCCATTTACTAAAATATTAGGAAATCGACTCGGTAAAATAACAGGTTCACTTTCTGTTTCATCAAAATTTGGGACAAAATCAACAGTATTCTTATTTAAATCACGAGTCATTTCCAAAGCAAGTTTTGAAAGTCTTGCTTCCGTATAACGCATGGCAGCTGCACCATCACCATCCATATTACCAAAGTTCCCATGACCATCCACAAGCATATGTCGATAAGTAAAATCTTGAGCCATTCCCACCATAGCTTCATAAATAGATGAATCACCATGAGGATGATATTTACCCATTACATCTCCAACAATTCTGGCACTTTTACGATGTGGTTTATCGGGAGTATATCCAGATTCATACATGGAATACAAAATACGACGATGAACTGGTTTTAAACCATCACGAAGGTCTGGAATCGCACGAGCGGTAATAACACTCATAGAATAATCTAAAAAGGATTTTTGTACTTCTTGTACGATATTATTTTCTATAATTCTTTCCATATAAACCTCCTAAATATCCAAGTTTTCTACAAAAACAGCATTTTTTTCTATAAATTCTTTACGAGGAAGAACATCCTCACCCATTAAATCAGTAAATACTTTGTCTGCTTCCATAGCATCTTCTACAGTAATTCTTTTCAAAACACGATGTTCATTGTGCATAGTTGTTTCTCTTAAATCAATGGCATCCATTTCCCCTAAACCTTTAAAACGATTTACAATTGGTTTAGCATTTGGTGGAAGACTTGCACGGTATTCGGCAAGTTCTTCATCTGTTAATACATATTTTATATTTTTTCCATACACTACTTTATACAATGGTGGTTGAGCGGCATAAACGTAGCCTTGTTCAACAATAGGTCTAAAGAAACGATAAAATAAAGTTAACAACAAAATACGAATATGTGATCCATCCACATCAGCATCGGTCATAATAACAATTTTATGATATCTTAATTTTTCAAGATCAAATTCGTCTCCGATTCCTGTACCAAAAGCTGTAATCATTGTTCTTATTTCTTCATTAGATAAAGCTCGATCCAATCTTGCTTTTTCAACATTCAGTATTTTTCCACGTAAGGGAAGAATTGCTTGTGTTTTAGGAATTCTCGCTGACTTTGCAGAACCTCCAGCACTATCCCCTTCGACAATAAAGATTTCAGATATAGAAGCATCTTTGCTTGTACAATCCGCTAACTTACCTAGTGTATTAATTGAATCAAGTGCTGTTTTACGTCTTGTCAATTCTCTTGCTTTTTTTGCAGCAAGTCTTGCACGTGCAGCAGTAGTCGCTTTATCAATAATGATTTTCGCTTCATCAGGATTTTCCATTAAGAATCGTTCAAAACCTTCACTAAATACATCGTCTGCTATTTTTCTTACTTCTGCATTTCCTAATTTGGTCTTTGTTTGCCCTTCAAATTGAGGATTTGGATGTTTACAACTAATAATCATAGTTAGTCCTTCACGTACATCTTCACCCGTTAAAGCTTCATCATTATCTTTCAATATTTTATTAGTACGGGCGTAATTATTGATAATACGAGTCAAAGCACGTTTTACTCCATCTTCATGTGTACCACCTTCATACGTGTTAATATTATTAGTGAAACTATACACATTCGCATTATAAGAATCATTGTATTGCATGGCCACTTCAAGTTCAATTCCATCTTCCGTTCCTTCAAAATAAATTACTTCTGCATGAATAGGAGTTTTATTTTTATTTAACATTTTTACATATTCGATAATTCCGCCATTATATAAAAATTCTTCTTTTTTCTCTTCTTCACGTTCATCACGAAGTAAAATACGAATACCCTTATTTAAAAAAGCAAGTTCTTGTAATCGTTTGGCAAGCGTATCGTAATTATAAATCGTAGTTTCTGTAAAAATTTCTGGATCCGCTTTAAAAGTAACTGTTGTTCCTGTTCTATTTTCTTCACACTTACCTATTTCTTTTAATTCATCCGCTGGTTTACCACCATTTTGAAATTTTTGATAATAAATTTTTCCTTCACGATAAATTGTAACTTCAAGCCAAGAAGATAAGGCATTTACTACACTAGCACCTACGCCGTGAAGTCCACCACTCACTTTATAGCCGCCGCCACCAAATTTACCGCCAGCGTGGAGTACAGTAAAAATAGTTTCTACTGTGGATAACCCGGTTTTTGCATTGATACCTGTTGGCATTCCTCGGCCATCATCCTTAACAGTAATTGTGTTCCCTTTACCAACAATCACTTCGATATCATCACAATACCCTGCTAGTGCTTCATCTATAGCGTTATCAACAATTTCCCATACCAAGTGATGAAGTCCTTTTTCACTGGTTGTTCCTATATACATACCAGGTCTTTTTCGAACAGCCTCTAAGCCTTCTAATACCTGAATATCACCATCATCATAATGTTTTTTTTCATCCATTATCTATTACCTCCTCTAAATGTCCATCAAATATATGTATTTTTTTATATTTGCTTTCTTTTAATAAAGAACTTACCTTTTCAATCTCTGTCGTTGTAATAAAAGTTTGAATTTCTTTATCAATTAATTTTAAAATATTTTGAATCTTTACTTCATCCAATTCACTTAGCAAATCATCCAAAATTAGAATAGGAACTACATTTTTTTCTTTTTGAATAATTGCTATTTCACTAAATTTCCAAGAAATAACCGCATTTTTTTGCTGTCCTTCGGAACCATAATCCTTTAATAGCAAATCATCCAAAATAAATTCTAAATCATCATGATGAATTCCAATATTTGTTTTACCAAAAGCTAAATCTTTTACCAAATTTTTTTTATAAATTTTTAAAAGTTGTTCTTTTGTTTTATTTTCAAAATCACTTTTATAATTTACTTTCAGTATCCCCTTTTCCATTATTTTTTCATAAATGGAAGAAAGATTAGAATTCATTAAAGAAATAAAATTTTTGCGAAGCGCATAGATTTCTAAACCAATTTCAATCAATTTTTCAGTAACAATATCTAAATAAGATTCTAAAGAATGACTATTTAAATACATTTTTTTTAAATAACTATTTCTAGTTTTAATAAGTTTATTATAATTATTTAATTTTCTTAAATAATTGATATTCATTTGAGAAATAGCAATATTTAAGTATTTTCTTCTAATACTAGGAGTATCTTTAATCATTTTTAAATCGTTTGGATTAAATAAGACAACATTAATTTTTGAAATATAATCACTAATTTTTGTTATTTTATTATTATCAATTTTTACTTTTTTGCCTTCTGAACTTAATAAAACTTTATAAGTGTTTTCGTATTCATTTTTAACAATTCCTTCCACTTTGGACAAATTGGTATTATTACGAATCAAATTCTTATCATTTATTTGTTTAAAACTTCTTGTAAGTGCTAGTACATAAATTGCTTCTACTAAATTTGTTTTACCACTACCATTTTTTCCATAAATAATATTTAAATGAGGAAAAAATTGGATTTGTAATTTTTCATAATTTCTAAAATTTAGTAATTTCAATTCTTGTATTTGCATATTTAGCCTCTTTTACGCCCGTATAATAAAATAATAGGTATTTATGTACTCCTATACCTATTAAAATTATATCATAAAAAACACACTATTTGTAATTTTTTTCTGTTTATTTTTGAATTTTTCGATCTTTCAATACGGATTCTAATCTTGTTGCTCTCAATATTTGATTATTAATCGTTTCATAAGAAATATTTAATAAAATTTTATCCCCATTTTTAAATTCTACTACTAAGTGATTGTTTTGGTAATAATAATTTTTAATTTTATTAGAACGCAACCAAGAACAATTTTTTTGTTTTGGACTAGATGTAGGAAAAAAAATTAAATCTTTACTTTCTTCTACGATTATTGGAACTTTATAGGTGACACCAATTAAATTATTTGTCCCTTTCTTTCTTCCATCCATAGAACTTCCAAAATAAGAACAACTGGTTTCCATAATTTCATTTGCAGATTGATCTACCACAAAATTTTTATCTTCCTCATAAATTCTTGTTTTATTAGACATAGAAAATAATGCAACCGTATTTTCATTGATCTCATACTTTTCCATAGTTTCACCTCCCACCTGATTAAAATTGTTTTCTATCATAAAACCTTAAAAAGAAAAATTTTGTCGGAAAATGAAAAAACTTACTATTTTTTAGTAAGTTTTAATTGGTAGAATAAGTTGAATTAAAGATTCATCACTGATTGATTTTATTACAATTGGTTTTACATCATCAGTCATTAATAACAAGATTTCCTCTTCTTTAATAGTTTTTAAAGCCTCTAACATATACTTTGAACTAAAAGAAATATCTATAGCAGAACTTGTATCTGTATCTACGATAAGTTTTTCTTCTACTTTTCCAATTTCTGAAGCATAGGAATTAATCGTAATCACTTTATTCTCTAATTTCATTTTTATAATATTTTTATCTTTTCCTTGAGTAAGTAATGCAGCTCTATCTACACTAGCAGAATACTCATCTTTATTAACTTTTACTATAATGCCGTACTCTGTAGGAATTAAATTGGAAGTGTTGGGATAAGTTCCTGATAAAAGATTGGTTTGAAATTTTATATTTTTATATTTAAATAATACTTTATTATTGAAAATATGCATTTCTACTTCCTCTTCGTCCGTAATTATTTTTTCCAATTCAATAATATTTTTTCCTGGTATAACAATATTCACGTCCGTAGATATAGGACTATCTAATTTAACATTTTTCTTGGCCAATCGATAAGAATCTGTTGCAATAAATAGAAGCTCATCTCCAATAATTGAAACATTTACCCCAGTTAATAAAGGACGAAGTTCTTGATTGGATATGGCAAAAACCGTTTGATTAATTAAAGATTTTAATACATCCCCTTTTAAAAGAATTGGATCCTTATGTTCTTCTAACTTTAAATTAGGATAATCATTTGCGTCTAAACAATTTAAGTTAAATTGAGCATTTTCTGTATAAATTCTTATTTTTAAACGATCAATTACTTCAAAATTAATTGTGTCACTAGGTAGTTTTCTAACTATATCTAATAAAAATTTACTTTGAATAATTATTGTTCCTGTTGTCCCTATATTTTGAATTTCTTTTTCTTCAATATAAGAGGTAATGGTAAGTTCACTATCACTCGCGGTTAGAAAAAGTCCTTTATTCGTTAATTCAAATTTAATTCCATTTAAAACTGGAATAACATTTTTTGTAGATACCCCTTTTATTACATTGTTTAAGTTTTCTAATAAAATAGTTTTCGAAATTGTAAATTTCATTTGTTTTTCCTTCTTTCTTTTTTTCAATTTTTTTATTTTTATTATAGTGTGGATAACGTGTATAAGTCGTTTTTCTATTGAAATAACTGAAAAATTTGTAGTGGATAACTTTTTCTTTTGTCTTTCTTTTTTTTAAACTTATCCACTTTTTTAAAATTTACTTTTTATTTCATTAATTTCCAACTCCAATTGTTTATTGTTCTTTAAATCTTCTGTAATTTTATCACATCCATGAATCACAGTAGAATGATCTCTTCCACCAAATTCAAGACCGATTCGAGAAACGGTTTCATCGGTAAGCATTCTAGATAAATACATTCCAATTTGCCGCGAATAAGCAATTTTAGCACTTCGTTTTTTCCCTTTTAAATCTTCAATAGTAATGTGATAATAATCCGCTACCGCTTTTTGAATGTTTTCTATAGAACTATCAGAGTAAATATTCACATTTAAATAATCTTTGAGCGCCTCATTTGCAAATTCTAAGTCAATTCGATCGGGAACAATCATCGCTGTATACGCCATAAGTCGATTTAAGGTCCCTTCTAAAAATCGCACATCGTTTTGACAACTATTAGCAATAAACTGGATTACATTTTCATCAATTTTATCCTCTATACTCTTGCCCTTTAGTTTTTCTTTAATTATACGTACTCTAAGTTCAAAATCTGGAGGATCAATATTAACTGGAAGTCCCCACATAAAGCGACTTCTTAAACGTTCTTCTATCTTTTTTAAATCATCAGGGCTTCTATCCGAGCTAATAATAATTTGTTTGTTTGCTTGATGAAGTGCATTAAAGGTGTAAAAGAATTCCTCTTGTGTTTTGTCTGCCCCCACTAGATATTGAATGTCATCTATAATTAAGACATCAACATTCCGATATTTATTTTTAAAATTATTTGAATAATCAATGGCATTTTTTCCTTTTTCCATTCCTGCAATACCAATGTATTCATTCATAAACATGTCACTTGTTGTGTATAAAACTTTTTTATTTGTCGTTTCGGTAATAAAATTCCCGATGGCATGCATTAAATGAGTTTTACCAAGTCCACTTTTTCCATAGATAAATAATGGATTGTGAATTTTCCCAGGTTGTTCTGCAACAGCCATTCCCGCTACTTTAGCAAAACGGTTTGTGTTTCCAACTATATAATTATCAAAATTTAAAGATTTATCTAAATTATTTTCCCATAAATCATCTACTTTAGTAGTTTCAAAGTTTGATGTTTCCATCTCTTTAATTATTTTTTGTTGTTCTTCTTCTAAAACAAATTTAATATTGTAAGTAATTCCTGATAAATTAAATAGAATTTCTTCCATTAAAGAATAATAATTATCCCCTAATATTTTTTTGTGGATTTCCATAGGAACTTGTATTGTCAAGGAATCATTTTCCACAAGAATTAATTTTAAATCATTAAACCAAGCATTATAAGAAGCAGAATTGATCTCATTTTTTACATTACTTAAAAAAGTAGTCCATAATTCTTCAACTAGCAAATTCCATCACCCCACTCTTTGCTACTTTATGTAATTTCATTTTATCTCAATAAATTTGGATTGAAAAGTAAAAAAACATATCCACATAACTATCCACAAGTTATCCACTAAAATTTCCATTATAATATCTTACTTTTTGTTATTTATCAACATTATCCACAAATTTCGTTTTTTTTCATTGTCCACATGTTACTATCTTATATTAAAAAAAGTGGACTTGGTTTATAACTCTCTTTCTTTTAGATATAGATTAAAAAATTATCCACATAGAATTATGATTTATAAGAAAGGAAAATAATTTTAAAGTAAAAACTGGTATATATATTTTTATCGTTGCATTTAATAAATGGATAAACATATGATTGTAATAGTTCAGACAAAATAGAAAAAATTTTAAAGAAAAATTAAATTAAAGAAATTATCTTATTTCTTGACAATTCTATTTTCCTAATATTATAATAAGGAGACTTTAAATTTAAAGGAGGAACGATTATGAAAATAGGTACTTATCAACCAAATAAAAGAAAAAAAGCAAAAAAACATGGATTTTTTGCACGTAAAGAAACAAAAATTTTAAAAAATAGAAGAAAAAAAGGTCGTAAAAATTTAATTACAAAATAAACCACACATTGTGGTTTTTTTGCTCTATTCTAATAAGGAAGGGATTTTCATGAAAAAACACGAAGTAGTTAAATCAAAGTTAGAATTTAATGACATTATTAAAAATTGTCCATTTCGAAAAAATGCAAGTTATGTTATATATATAAGGAAAAAAGAGGAACCAAAAAAAAGGTTTGGAATCGCTGTATCTAAAAAACTTGGAAATGCTGTAGTAAGAAATAAATTAAAAAGAAGAGTAAGAGCAATTATAGATGAATTAAAGATAAACTTTCCAAATGGGCAAGATTATATTATAATGATAAAAAAAAGTTGTGTAGAATTATCATTTTCTAAAATGAAAAAAGATTTAGAAAGTCTAATAAAGGAGATTCAATGAAAACAAAAAAAATAATTGTATTATTAAGTGCTGTAATGTTAGTAACCGGTTGTGGAAATAAAACGTATTTGAAAGAAGATAAAAACATAGTAACTTATGAAAGTACGGGTCAAAGTTTACAAAATAATATTTTATGTAAACCAGAGGAAGTCGAGTTATATGAATTGTATGAAAAGTACAACGATCAATTAAGTACAAAATTAGAAGAACTTCCAATATGTAGAGATTTTAAGCCAAGTGATATCAAATATCATAGTTTATGGGAATCTTTGTTTGTAAAACCACTTGCTTGGCTTATATTAAAATTAGGAATTTTAATTCAGAACTTTGGTATATCTGTTATGCTTATAGGATTAGGAATTCGTTTGGTGTTATTACCATTTTCTAAAAAGACAATGGATCAATCTGAAAATATGAAAAAAGCTCAACCTGAAATTAAAAAGATAGAAAAAAAATACGCTGGCAAAACCGATAGTGATTCTATGATGATGAAAAGTCAAGAAACCATGTTAATCTATAAAAAGTATAAAATCAATCCTGTATCAGGATGTTTAATTGCTTTTATTCAGTTACCTTTGTTCTTTGCATTCTTGCAAGCAATAAACAGAGTTCCTGCAATCTTTGAAGATAGTTTGTTTGGGATGAAACTTGGAATGACACCTTGGGTTGGTATTAGCCAAGGAAAATATATTTATATAGTATTAATCGTTTTAATTATATTATCTACTTATTTTTCATTTAAAAACGCGATGCAGAATCAAAATACAAATAGTGAAATGGAACGTCAAATGCAATTTACATTAAAATTTATGATTATTATGATTTCTATAGCATCCTTTAGTCTTCCAACAGCCATTGCTTTGTACTGGGTGGTAACCAATGGATTTGTAGTAGTACAAAATTTTATATTTAAAAAATTAAGAGAAGGATCTATGAAAAGAGGTAAGTAGTAATGAAGGAAGTAATATTAGAAGCAAAATCAAAAGAAGAAGCGATACGTCTTGCTTGTGAAAAACTAAATGCAAGTGAAAGTGAAATCATTTATTCAATTAAAGAAGAAACTACTGGCCGTTTGTTTAAATCTTCAACTTTTAAAATTAAAGCAACCCCTTTAATCGATTTAGTAGAAGAAATAAAAAATTATTTAAAAGAGGTAATTACAAACTTAGGATTAGAAGTTCAATTTGAATCTTCTATAAGAGATAGAGTGATAAATATTGCAATGTATGCTGATAATAATGCTATCTTAATTGGTAAAGAGGGAAAAACCTTAAAGGCTTTAGAAACATTAGTAAAACAAAAAGTATTGAACGATTACAATGTTTATATTAATATCTCTTTAGATGTAGAGAATTATAAAGAAAAAAGAATTAAAAATTTAGAATTTTTAGCTAAAAAAGTAGCAAGAGAAGTAAGGAATACAAAAGTAGAAGCAACTCTTGAAAATATGAATTCTTTTGAAAGAAGAATCGTTCACAACATATTAACGGATTTTAAAGGAGTTACAACAACCAGTGAAGGTGATGAACCAAATCGTCACGTTATAATAAAACCTACGGATAATTAAAAAGTAGGTTTTTTTAAATTCTCATTGTTTCTAAGAAATAAAAATTTTATATTTTTAGATTTACAATTTTTTTTATAAGAACCTTTATATTTATGCTATAATAACGAGCGAAAGAAGGTTTCTTTATGGAAGATACGATAGTAGCTATTTCTACTTCTTTAGGAGTAGGAGCTATTTCCATCCTACGTGTAAGTGGAAAAGAATCAATTCCTTTAGTAAATTCTATTTTTAAAGGCAAAGATTTAGCAAAAGTAAAAAGTCATACAATACATTATGGTTTTATAAAAGATAAAGAAGAAATAATTGATGAAGTTTTAGTAAGTGTTATGTTATCTCCTAAAACTTTTACCACTGAAGATATTGTAGAAATCAATTGTCATGGTGGAATAGCAACTACCAATCGTATTTTAGAGTTATTAATAGAAAATGGTGGAAGACTTGCAGAACCTGGAGAGTTTACAAAGAGAGCATTTTTAAATGGTCGCATTAGTTTATTAGAAGCCGAATCCGTAAGTGATCTAATTGAATCAAAGAGTGAAAGTCAAAGAAGAATGGCCATTTCAGGGGTGAATGGAAGACTGACAGCCATTATTAAAAAAATAAGAGAAGATATTTTAAACATTATTGCCAATATAGAAGTAAACATTGATTATCCAGAATATGAAGATGCTTTAGAAATTACCCATGAATATTTAAAAGAAAAAGGAAAAATGATAAAACAAGATTTAGAACTATTAGTATCCAATGCAAAAGTTGGAAAACTAATAAAATCTGGAATCGATATTGCCTTAGTAGGTAGACCAAACGTTGGAAAAAGCAGTATTTTAAATGCTTTATTAAATGAAGAGAGAGCCATTGTAACTGACATTTCTGGAACAACAAGAGATGTAATAGAAGCTCATATGACTCTTAATGGTATTGAAATCAATTTAATTGATACAGCTGGAATAAGAGAAACAGAAGACGTCGTTGAAAAAATAGGTGTTGATAAAAGTAAACAAATAATAGATTCTGCAGATTTAATCATTTTAGTTTTAAATAATAATGAAAAACAAACAGAAGAAGATCAAAGATTATTAAAACAAATAAATGATAAAAAATATATTGTTTTTGTTAACAAAGATGATTTAGAAACAAAATTAATTTTAGAAAATAATCTAAACGTTATAAAAGGAAATACTAAAGAATTAGAAGGTCTTGAAAAATTAAAACAAAAAATAATTGAGATGTACAATTTAGATCAAATTAATGAAAAGGATTTAACCTATTTATCCAATGTACGCCAAATAAACTTAGTGAGTGAATCCTTAAAAAGTATAGAAAAATCATTAGAAGATATAGAAAAAGAAATTCCAATAGATATGCTTGAAATTCATTTAAGACACGCATTTGATGTTTTAGGTACTTTAATTGGAGAAACTTATGAAGATGAACTTGTAGATAAATTATTTAAAAATTTTTGTTTAGGAAAGTAAGAATGTTAAAAATGCATACAAGAGAAATAACAAAGAATTAGGAAGTGATACATATGAAATACGACGTTATTGTTGTAGGTGGTGGACATGCGGGATGTGAATCGGCTCACATAAGCGCATTTATGGGTAAAAAAACATTACTTGTAACTATGAATAAAAATAATATTGCGGATATGCCATGTAATCCTTCAATTGGTGGAACAGCAAAAGGGGTAATTGTTCGTGATATTGATGCTTTAGGTGGCTTAATGGGAAAAGTCGCAGACGAAAGTCATTTTCAAATCAAAATGTTAAATAGCAAAAAAGGACCTGCAGTACGTTCCTTACGTTGCCAAGCGGATAAAACAACTTACCCTAAAAATATGTTAAAGAGATTAGAAAGTACCAAAAATCTTACAATTCTTGAAGCTACGGTAGAGAATATTTTAGTAGAAAATAAAAAAGTAAAAGGTATTGTACTTGCAAATGACGATGAAATAGATTGTGACTCTCTCATTTTAACAACAGGTACTTACTTAAAAAGTAATATTTTAAGAGGGTCTACAAATAGAGAAGGTGGTCCTCATGGTGAAGCACGAAGCAACTTTTTAAGCGACAATTTAAGAAAATTGGGATTTACGATTCAACGCTTAAAAACAGGAACACCCCCTCGTATAAAAAAGGAATCAATCGATTTTTCTGTATGTAGTGAAGAATACGGTGATACTACTTTCTTTACATTTTCTCATGACGATGCTCCAAAATACAAAATCGAAGAACAACAAAAATGCTATTTAGTTTATACAAATGAAGTAACCCATCAAATTATATTAGATAATTTAGACAAGTCAAGTATGTATGGTGGTTATGTTACGGGTGTAGGACCTAGATATTGTCCATCAATTGAAGATAAAATTGTTCGTTTTAAAGATAAGTTGCGACATCAACTTTTTTTAGAACCAGAAAGTATGTATTACGATGAATGGTATTTACAAGGATTTTCTACAAGTATGCCAGAAGAAGTACAAGAAGAGATGGTACACAGCTTAAAGGGACTTGAAAAAGCGATAATTACAAAATACGCCTACGCTATAGAATACGATGCAATTGATCCCCTACAACTAAAGCCATCTTTAGAAACAAAAATAATAGAAAACTTATTCACCGCAGGACAAATTAATGGTACTAGCGGGTATGAAGAAGCTGCAGGACAAGGATTAATTGCAGGAATCAACGCCGTACGAAAATTAGACAATAAAGAAGCTTTTGTATTAAAACGAAATGAATCGTATTTAGGAGTTCTTATTGATGACTTAGTAACAAAAGGAACAAAAGAACCATATAGAATGCTTACATCACGTGCAGAATATCGTCTTTTATTACGTCACGATAACTCTGATTTACGTCTACGTGAATATGGCCATCAATTAGGAACTCTAACAAATCAAATGTATGAGAATTATTTAAACCATCTAAAGGAAATAGAAGAATTAAAATCATTTTTAAAATCAACAAAATTAGAAATAAATGACAAAATAAAAACGTATTTTTTAGAAAAAAATTATTCGATTCCTTTAAATAAAACATCTCTATTTGAACTTTTAAAAAGACCAGAAATTACAATGGAATTTTTAGAACCCATTCAAGAAATTCCTTTTAATGAAAGTTGCAAAGAAATCGTAAGTATAGAAATTAAATACGAGGGATATATTAAAAAAACGGAAAAAGAAATAGAACGTATGCTAAAATTAGAAGAAAAACAAATCCCAAAAGACATTGATTATAAAAAAGTTAAAAATTTAGCTAGCGAAGCTAGACAAAAATTGGAAATTGTTCGTCCTTTATCTATAGGACAAGCTTCGAGAATTAGCGGAGTAAATCCTGCAGATATTTCAATATTAACTATTTACTTAAAAAAGGAATATGGAAAATGAATAAAGAAGAATTTATACAAGAACTTAATAAACTCAATATAGAAATTAACGAAGAACAATTAAAATATTTAGAAATTTATAAAACGTTTTTATTGGATTACAATAAACATACAAATTTAACAGCAATCAAAGAAGAAAAAGAAATATACTTAAAACACTTTTATGATTCCTTGACAATAAGTAATTTTTTAGAAAAAGAAAACAAAGTTTTAGATATTGGAACAGGTGCTGGTTTTCCAGGTATGGTTCTTGCTTTATTTCATCCAAATATCAATTTTGTCTTATTGGATTCCAATAACAAGAAAACAACTTTTTTAAATTTATTAAAAGAAAAACTTAGTTTAAAAAATGTTGAAGTTGTGCATGCTCGAGCAGAAAATTATGTAAAAGAGCATTTAGAAGAATTTGACATTGTAACTTCAAGAGCGGTGGCGGAATTAAGAATTTTAGCAGAACTTTCTCTTCCCGCTTTGAAAATAAAAGGAAAATTTATACCTCTTAAAGCCAATATTGAAAAAGAAATGCCCCTATTTTTGGATGCTTTAAAAGAACTAAACGGCCAATTAATTGAAAAAAAAGAATTTTATCTACCTATTGAAAATAGCAAAAGATCCGTATTGATCATAGAACATTTTTTGAAAACAAATTCAATTTATCCAAGAAGTTATGACAAAATTCTAAAAAAGCCATTGAAAATAAAAAAGAAATAAGGTATATTAATAATAGGCTAAAGGGGCTGATTAGTATGAATATCGATAAAAATATTCTAGAAGTACCAATTGAGGATATTATTCCCAATCGTTTTCAACCAAGACTTGCATTTAATGAAGAAGGAATCAATGAATTGTCTGAATCTATAAAAGAGCATGGGATTATTCAACCCCTTGTTGTAAGAAAATTAGGAGACAAATACGAAATTATTGCTGGGGAACGTCGATACAAAGCATCTACGATGGCAGGTCTTACAAAAGTTCCAGTAATTATTTCAGATATAGATGATAATAAAAGTGCAGAGGTGGCTTTAGTGGAAAACATTCAAAGAAGAAATCTAACCGCAATTGAAGAAGCAAAATCTTATAAAAATTTATTAGACAGAGGTTATTTAACACAAGAACAACTTGCTAACAAAATGGGTGTTAGTCAAAGTGCTATTGCAAATAAATTACGTCTTTTAAATTTAGATGAAGAAGTACAAGAAGCTTTATTAAACGAAAAAATTTCGGAACGCCATGCAAGATCATTACTTACTTTAGAAGATAAAGAAGATCAAAAAAAATGGTTAAAGCGCATAATTGAAGAAAGATTGACTGTAAGACAATTGGATTTAAAATTAAAAAAACAACAAGAAGATGGAGAAGAGGATGAAATTCCATTAGTAAATATTAATCCGAATTTGGATGAAATCGTATCTCACGCTGAAGATATTCATGTTGAACGTACACCACATGACGTAGCTAGTATGTTAATACCCGAAGGAGGAATTTCTCTTCCAGAACAAAAAGAAGCCATTGAAACTGTAAAATCGACTAATAAATTTTTTAATTTTTTAGAAGATGAACAAGCAAATATGAGCGTTGTGGAACCGGATGAGATTTTTAATTCCTTTATTGAAGAACCAAAAAATGAACCACAAGAAATAAAAGAGGAAATAAAACCTACATCTGTATCATTAGATGAAATTTTAAATCCAAATCCAGCGACACAAAGTATAGAACCAAATAAAGAAAAAGAAGAAACTATTTTGGAACCTTTAGAAATTTTAGATGATTTGGATATTCCAATATTTGAATCAATCAAAGAAGAAACTCCAGAAAAATTGGATAGTTTAGACAATACTTTTTTAAAAGAAAATATTGAAGAAAATAATTTCTCTGAAATACCGTTAATAGAAGACTTACAAGAGAAAGAACCTATTTTTAATGAAATATCTACAATAGAAAATAAAGATCCAATAGAAACTTCTCCAGAAGATTTAAAAATCAGTATAGAAGATCAAAAAGATAATAATCCGTTACCAATTGTAGAAGAAGTTGTTCCAACTTTTATAAAAAATGATAGAGTGGAAGAACAAGAAGTAACTTCAAATAATCAACTGATTGAAGAAAAAATATTCCAAAATGATGAAAATATTGATGAGGATAACGAAGAAGCAAAACCATTTAAATCTATATTTTTTCATAATGAAGAAGAGGATGAAACTGCTCCAATTGTAGAAAATCCTATTTTAGCGAATCAAATACAAGAAATAGAACCAGTTATTGAGGAACCAATAGTGGATCCTCTAGATCGTATTGTTACTTTAGAACCAGGTTATGAGCAAAAACAACAAGAACTTGCAGGTACAGATTTAAAAACGGCAATTAATATTGTTAGAACTACAGTTAAAGACTTAGAAGACCGTGGATTTATTGTAGAAAGTGAAGAAGCCGATTTGGAAGAAATTTATCATATTACGATAAAAATTAATAAAGAAAATAAATAAAAACTTATCAACAAAATGATTGATAAGTTTTTTTATTCAGTGGTATTTACATCAGGACTTATAGAATTTCCTTCGCTACCTTTTACATAATAAAATACACTAGCATTTCCATTTGTAACAGGCTTACCAGTTACAGGATCTTGTAAAATGCCAACAATGTTACTAGGGGTTTCGTACCAATTGTCTTCCTTATCTTTTAAAAAATCTTCAATTGTATTGATCCAAATACTTTTTGCCCACTTACTTGCTTCATTTGTTATGTCACTTGCATCATCATATCCAAGCCATACCATTAATAAAGCATCCTTATTATACCCTACCGTCCAATAATCCGTTTTGGTTGTGCCAGTTTTCAAAGCGTATTTTTTACTCATTTTACTTGCTATAGAAAGAGCGGTTGGAGTTGTATAACTTTGAAATTTAACGTTGCTTGTATTGGATAGCATTTCATTTAGTATATATACATAATTAGAATTTAATACCATTTTCTTTTTATTTTTATGTTCATACAAAATATGCCCATTTAAATCTTCTACTCTTTCAATGAAATAATTATCCGTTAAATATCCCCCATTTGCTAAAGTCGTATATCCATTAGCAAAATGTAGCATTGACATCTCACTTGTTCCTAAAGCCAAAGAAGGATTAGCAATTAATTCATCTTTTATTCCCATCTTTTCTGCAGTGTTTACTAAGGTTTCTTCTCCTAAAAATAAATGTGTTTTTACAGCATAAATATTATCAGAATAGGCAAGAGCAGCAGCCATCGTTATATTTTTGTTTGCATATACATCGTTATAGTTATTAGGATGATAAGTTTGATTATTAGCAAAAACAAAATTGGTAGGTTCACTTACAAAAGTTGAAGAAGAAGTCATTCCATTTTCTAAAGCTGCATAGTAAAGAAAAGGCTTCATAGTTGATCCAACTTGTCTTTTTGCTTGTATTGCACGATTAAATTGCGTTTCAGCGTAGTTTGTACCACCTGTTAAAGCCCTAACCGCTCCACTTTCTGGATCCACTAAAATACTAGCAACTTGTAATTTATCATCTTTTATGTTTTCAAGTATTTCTTCTTCTAATTTTGTTTGAGCATTCAAATCCAAACTAGTATAAATTTTCAAACTTCCAGAATCAAGTAATGAAGTAGGAATTCCATTTAAAGTTTCTAATTCTTTTAAAACAGCGTCTTGGTAATACATTAGCATTTGTAAATTGTTTGTTTCTCGTTTTCCATAAATTTCAATTTTTTCTTTAAATAAGTTGTTGTAAGTGTCTTCTTCCATTACCCCATTATTTTTCATAGATAAGGCAACAATTTTTGCACGTTCAATACATTTATCATAATTTTTTACTGGATTGTAGTTACTAGGATTTTTAGGAATTCCAGCAAGCATTAAAGATTCCTCTAAGGTAAGATCACTTGCTCTTTTATTAAAATAATATTTACTAGCGTTTAAAACTCCATAATTCCCAGCACCAAAATTAATTGTATTTAGATACCCTTCTAAAATTTCATCTTTATCATAATGTACTTCTAATTCTAAAGTTAAAAAAGCTTCTTCTATTTTTCTTTTCCAAGTTTGATTGAAGTCCAAATACATATTTTTAATATATTGTTGACTGATAGTAGAAGCGCCTTGCACAATGCTCTTATTTTTGATATTAAGTGCCATAGCTTTAGCGATTCGTAAATAATCAAATCCTTGGTGTTTGTAAAAATTTTTATCTTCCACATTTATAACCGCATCAATTAAATAAGGAGAAATTTCATTTAAATTTACCCATTCGCTACTTCCGCTTCCTTGATAAACCAAATTTTCATCTTTATCATAAATATACATTTGGCCTATACTTGTAAGCTCTAATTTGGGGCTAAAATAGGCATAAGTATAAAGACCTGTCATTACAATTACAAAAGCTAAAAATAAAAAAACTCCAAATTTTAATAAAAAGCGTATTTTTCGCATAGTATTCACCTTTTTTTAGTATGAGAAAAAGCTAAATAATTTATGCCTTTATAAATAGACATTGTCTTTTCATTTCCTCTTTTTTTGCAATTGCTATGTTGTAAAGCCTATGTTATAATGTCCTAGAAAAAAGAGGTAATATTAATGAATTTTATAGAATTTACTTGTACCTTGTATAAAAATAGTATAGAAGAATATAAAGAACATTTTAAGAATAAAAGTAAAAATAAAAATAAATTGAATTTTAGAATGTTAAACTTTGACACAACAATTGATAAAGTAGAGCAAACTTTTTTAAGAGAAAATGAAGAGTATATTTTTTTCTTAGATATTAAAAATAAAAAATGTAAAGTGGTACTCAAAAAAGAAAATATAGATTTTAACGTTATGGTTGAAGAAGCTACTATGGAGGTATTGAACAATCAAATTATTATAGAGTACTTTATAGAAACAGATGAAGCTAGAAATAAAATTAAAATACAAGAAAGTGGATATGATTATGAATAAAGAATTAAAAGAAACAATAAAAAAACTATTTAAACTTGAAAATACTGCTGATATTACTCTATCCAATCGTCCAGATTTATGTGATTATCAATTCAATGGTACCTTTGAGATAGCTAAACTTTTGCATCAAAACCCTTATGAAATTGGCTTAAAAATAACTGAAGAATTACAAAAGAAGGAAGAAATACAAAATAAATTTTCTAAAATTGAATGTATAAGACCAGGTTTTATTAATTTTACATTGTCTGATTGTTATATAAATACTTTATTAAAAGAAATGATAGAAAAAGAAAAATTTAATATTACTTTACCGAAAAAAGAAACCATTATAATAGATTATGGAGGTGCAAATGTTGCAAAACCACTTCATGTGGGGCATTTAAGACCAGCCATAGTGGGAGAAAGTATCAAACGATTATTAATTTACATGAACCAAAATGTTCTATCTGATGTTCATTTAGGAGATTATGGATTACAAATTGGGCAAGTTATATATGGACTAAAGGAAGAAAATATTCATCCAGATGCTATAACTTTAGAAAAACTGTCTGAAATTTATCCTAAAATGAGTACGCTTTGTAAGGAATTTGAAAATATAAAAGAAAGTTGTGCAACGATCACTAAAGATTTACAAGATGGTAATGTAGAATATCAAGAGTATTTTAAGAAAATTTTGGAAATTTCTAAAAAAGATATTAAAAAAATGTATGATTATTTAGGAGTAAGTTTTGATTATTGGTTGGGAGAATCCGACGCCTATAAGTTTATTCCAGAAGTAACCAAAAGTTTAGAAGAGGAAAATTTACTAAAAGTGAGTGATGGGGCTAAAATTGTTGCTGTGGAAGAAGAAAAAGATAAATTAACTATCCCTCCACTAATCTATCAAAAATCCAATGGAGCCTACCTTTATGGCACAACCGATTTAGCAACACTTTGGCAAAGACAAAAAGAAATTCATCCCAATAAAGTATTGTATGTCACCGATAGTCGCCAAAATCTTCATTTTACACAAGTATTTCGTACCGCAAAAAAAATAAATTTTCTAAAAAATATAGATTGTGAATTTTTAGGACTTGGAACTATCAATGGAAATGATGGAAAACCTTTTAAAACACGTGCTGGAAATACACCACGATTAGAAGAGTTATTTCAAGAAACTAAAGAAAACTTTTTAAATAATGAAAATTACAGTACTGATTATGAAAATGATGACTTAGAAAAAATCATTGGTTCTATTATAAAATTTGCAGATTTACAAAACAATCGTGAAAAAGAATACATTTTTGACATTGCTAAATTTTCTAAGACTATTGGAAAAACAGGACCTTATATTCTTTATACATACGTTAGAACCCAAAAAATTGTTAAAAATAATGATTCTTTTATAGACAACTTATCAAAAACAATATATAATGTTCACGACCGAGAATTAAGATTAAAAATTTTAGAATTAAATGAAATTCTAAACTATGCCTTTAAAACAAGGATGCCATCGGTAATTGCCAATTATTTGTATGAAATTTGTGTTTTAGTGAATGCATTTTACGAAAACAATCATATTAATAATTTAGAAGAGATTGAAAAGAAAAAAGATTGGGTTACTCTACTGAATTTAACTCTAGAAGTAATAAAAGATTTACTTGATATATTGATAATAGAAATCCCATCAAAAATGTAGGAGGAAAATTTATGAAATTAAAAGATTTAAGTCAAGAAGAATTGGAAAATATGTCTTATGACGATATTGCCTTTGTTATTCTTACAGAAAAAAATGAGAAAATGAAAATTATTGATTTGTTTCAAGAAATAGGAAAACTAATTCATTTATCACAATCCGTAATCGAAGATAAAATTGGAGATTTTTTTGAAATGTTAACTTTAGATAAGCGTTTTATTATGCTGGATGACGGTTCGTGGGATTTAAAAACACGTCATGCTCAAAATGTGATCATTGAAGAGGAAGAAGATGACATAAGTGTAGAAGAAGTTGAAGATTCTGAAGAAGAAAATGAAGACGAAGAAGTTTTTTATGATGAAAGTGAAGATGACGAAGCAGAAGACGATTTAAAAGATTTAGTTGTAATAAGTGATGATGAAGACGAAGAATCCATGTTATAGCTATTCTTTTTCTTTATAAAACATTATAGAAAGAGGAAAGTACAATGGAAGAAAGATTAGAGGCTATTTTAAAAAGGTATAAAGAAATTGAAACTGAACTTATGGACCCTAACACGATTGGAGACTTTAAAAAAGTTAGTAAATTATCCAAAGAACAAAGTAATTTGGAAGAAATAGTAAAAAAATACGAAGAATACAAAGATGCAAATGAAAAAATAGCAGAAGCTAAATCATTGATGAGCGACGTAGAACTTCGTGAAATGGCAGAATTAGAGTTAGAAGAACAAACAGAAAGATTCACCAAAATTACAAGTGAGTTGGAAATCTTATTAATACCGAAAGATGAAAACGATGGTAAAAATGTAATTATGGAAATACGTGGGGCTGCTGGGGGAGATGAAGCAAATATATTTGCTGGAGATCTGTTTAGAATGTATACGTATTATGCAGAAAAAAATAATTGGAAAATAGAAGTAACGAATGAAATTGCTGGTTCAAGCGGAGGATTTTCTCAAGTAGAATGTATGATTAAGGGAGAAAATGTTTATTCAAAATTAAAATATGAAAGTGGAGCGCATCGTGTTCAAAGAGTTCCTGAAACAGAATCGCAAGGTAGAGTACATACATCTACAGCTACAGTAGTAGTTATGCCAGAGGCAAATGATATCGATATCGAAATAAAAGAAAGCGATTTAAAAATAGATGTTTATCACTCTAGTGGAGCTGGGGGTCAATCTGTAAATACTTCAAATTCTGCGGTTCGAATTACACATTTACCCACCAATACAGTAGTTACATGTCAAAATGAACGTAGTCAAATGAAAAATAAAGAGCAAGCTATGTCCATATTAAAAGCGAAAATATATGATAATTTAGAACAGCAGAAAAACAAAGAACTCACTGAAACACGTAAAAGTAAAGTAGGAAGTGGAGATCGTTCGGAAAAAATTAGAACTTATAATTATCCTCAAAATCGAGTAACTGATCATCGTATAAATTTTTCTATCATGGAACTTGATCGTGTGATGGATGGTGGATTAGAGCCTATTGTTACGGCTTTAATTACAGAAGACCAAAGAAGAAAACTTGAGGGAAAATAATGTTAAAAAACAGGACTTTAACTGATTTAGATATAAAACTTTTAAAAGAAAAATACCCTAATACATATAAAAAGAAAATAGAGAAAGTTGAAAACGGCTATCCAATACAATATATTCTTGGGAATGTCGCTTTTTTAAATGTAGAGATTAAAGTAAATGAAAAAGTTTTAATACCTCGTTTTGAAACTGAGTATTTTGTAGAAAAAATATTAAAGAAAGTTGATTTAATCCCCAAAAAAAATTTGAAAATGATTGATATTTGTACTGGTAGTGGATGTATTGCTGTTGCAATAGCCAAAAATACAAAATTTGACTGTGTAGGGATAGATATATGCAAAGAAGCTTTAAAAATAGCAAAAGAAAATGCTAAGAATAATAATGTGAGTGTAGAATTTAAACAATTAGATATATTAAAAGAAAGCTTAAAAAAAGAATATGACGTTGTCATTGCCAATCCACCTTACATTGCCCGAAATGAAAAAGTGGACCCTTCCATAGAATATGAACCTTCTATTGCATTATACGCTGAAGAAGATGGAATACTATTTTATAAAAAGATATTAGATAAAATAAAAAATAAACCAAAATTAGTCGCGTTTGAAATAGGAGAAAATCAAAGTGAAATTTTATTAGAACTATGTAACCAAAAATTTCCAACAGGGCGAATCTCTCTAGAAAAAGATTTATGTGAAAAAAAACGTTATATTTTTATAGAACACTAGATAAACTAAGAATAGAAAAGTGTGTAACATCTGAAAAACTTGACATTTTAGTCTATAAACTATAAAATGGAATAGAATTAATAACAAAAGTCACATTCCAGTCACATAAAATACATATGATGTTATTAAATAAAGGAGTAAATAGTATGATACAATGGATTTACTATATATTATTTATTATTACACTTTTATATGGATTATATTTTGTAATTACAGGATTGTTTGCCTTTAAAAAAGAGGATGCAAGAAAAATACGTTCATTTAGAGCTAGAGTAAAATTTGCTATTGTAATCGCGGCTAGGAATGAAGCTCAGGTAGTAGGGGATTTAATAAAAAGTCTGAAAGAGCAAAATTATCCAGAAAATTTGTATGATATTTATACTTTTGTAAATAATAGCAATGACGATACCTTTGCTGTTGCAAAAAAAGCAGGTGCAAAAACAATTAATGTAACGGTGCCCGTTAAGTCAAAAGGAGATGTTTTAAAATTTGCCTTTTCAAAATTAAAGAAAAAAGATTATGATGCTTACATCATTTTTGATGCCGATAATGTTGTTCATCCTGATTTTTTAAAATTAATGAATAACACTTATTTATCTGGTTATAAAGTAGCGCAAGGAAGAAAAGATAGTAAAAATATTGAAGACAATTGGTTAAGTGCAAGTCATTCTATATTTTATTATATTCAAAATTTTTTCTTCAACAAAGCACGTATGAAAATTGATTCTGCTGCTGCTATAAATGGAACAGGATTTATGGTAGCTAAAACCATTATAGATGAAGGATTTGAACCAAAGACAATAACTGAAGATATTGAATTGTCTATACAATGCGTTTTAAAAGGTTATAAAATTGCTTATATAGAAGATGCAATTACTTACGATGAACAAGTTTTAAAATTCATGGATTCTTGGAATCAAAGAAGTCGCTGGAGTAAAGGGATAATTGAATGTTTTCGTATCTATAGAAAACCATTACTTAAAAAAATTATAAAAGAAAGAGATTTTGCAAGTCTTGATAAATTTATGTTTGCGATCGCGCCATATTTTCAAGTTTTGGCAGTGGGTCTAATACTTACTTTAGGTGTATTTAATATATTAGGAATAGAATTAAACGATTTATTCTCTTATTTCTTTTCATTAGGCTATATTTGTTTCATGATTGGATATTTGTGTTGTATTATTATGAATATGTTTGTAATTTTATACTATAAAAGAGATATTGAAACAACATTACATGGTATACTATTATTTATGATTTTCTTAATTTCATGGATTCCAATAAATATAATATGTTTATTTAGAAAAGAATTAAAATGGGTATATATTGAACACAATAGAAAGGCCAACATAGATACTTTGGTAAACGAAAACCAATAAAGTGTATAAAAAATTAATAAATAAGACATAATTATTTAGGTGAAAAAAATGAAAAAAATAATTATTGTCTTATTTTTATTTACATTTGTATTTCTCATTTTACACGGAGAAGAAGAATATATTATTCCAAACAACGCGATTCGATTGAGAGTAGTAGCGAATAGCAATACGTTTGAAGATCAAGCAACAAAAATGGAAATAAAAAATAATATAGAGTCAATTTTAAAAAAAGATTTGATTGATATAAAAAGCGATGTAGAAGCTGATCATATAATTAATCAAAAAATTCCTGAAATTAAAACAATGATTGACAACTATGATGTATCCTATAAATTAAATTATGGCCAAAATTATTTTCCTGAAAAAAGTTACAAGGGAATTAAATATGAAGAAGGAAACTACGAATCGCTTGTAGTAACACTGGGAAAAGGAAAAGGTGATAATTGGTGGTGTGTTTTATTTCCTCCACTTTGCTTAATGGATGCCTCTACATCTAGTATGGAAGAAGTAGATTATAAATGGTTTGTACAAGATATATTTAAAAAATATATGTAATTTTATCTTTATCTTCTTAGTATATTTTTACTAGGAGGATTTTTTTATGAAAGAAATTATTACAATAATAACTATAGCTATTGCTTTGAGTATGGATACATTTTCTTTGTCTTTAGGAATTGGAACAGGAAAAATATCTAAAAAACGTTGCTTCCTTTTTTCTATAATTGTAGGAATTATGCATTTTTGTATGCCTTTACTAGGCAATATAATTGGTCAAAAAATTGTTCAAATTTTTATGCTAAAAAGCAATTTTTTATTGGGAATCATATTAATATATTTAGCATTAACAATGCTCATAGAAATAATAAAACCAGAGGAAAAAAACAAAAATATGAATGTAATCAATATGTTTTTGTTTGCTATCGGTGTCTCTATTGATAGTTTTTCTACAGGAATTGGACTTTCTGCAATTACAACTAATATGTTTTTGGCTGTTTTCATTTTTTCTGTAACTAGTTTCTGTTTTACTTACATAGGATTATTAATTGGCAAATATGCTAATCGTTTATTAGGAGTGTATGCCACTATTTTTGGTGCTATTTTATTAATTATTATTGGAATCTTTCATCTTTTCAAATAGTAAATAATCATGAACTCGACAAACCTTTCATAAAATTATATAATTAAATAATAAAGGATCGTGAAAAAATGCAAAAATTAGTAATACAAGGTGGAAACAAATTATCTGGTACAATTAAAATAAACGGTGCTAAAAATAGTGTAGTTGCGCTTCTTCCCGCTGCAATATTATCTGATGAAGAGACAACTATCTATAATGTGCCTCAAATTACAGATGTTGATGTTTTAAAAGAAATTATAGAATTATTAAATGGGCATTTAGAAGTTTCTAAAGATTCTATTAAAATAGATGCAAAAAATATAAAAAATACTGTGATTCCAGAAAATTTATCCAATAAACTTCGTGCTTCCTACTATTTTATGGGAGCTTTACTTTCAAAATTTAAACATGTAGAAATTTATTTTCCAGGAGGATGCAATTTTGGAGCAAGACAAATAGATTATCATTTAAAAGGATTTGAATCTCTTGGTGCAACAATTACTATGGAAGAAAATAAATTTATAATTGACGCAAAAGAATTAAAAGGTTGTGAAATTGCTTTAAACTTTGCTAGTGTAGGTGCAACCATTAATTTAATGCTAGCTTCTGTAAAAGCAGAAGGAGAAACTACTATTTACAATGCAGCCAAAGAGCCAGAAATTGTAAATGTTGCCTCTTTCTTAAACAATATGGGTGCAAAAATAAGGGGCGCAGGAACAAGTACAATAAAAATAACAGGAGTCGAGAAATTAGGATCAGCTATTGTAGATGTTATTCCTGATCGAATTGAAGCTGGTACTTATATAATTGCAGGAGCCTTATTAGGAGATAATTTAAAAATAACCAACATTATTCCAGAACATCTATCCAGCTTATTAGTTAAGTTAAAAGAAATGAATGTAAAATATGAAGAAACTTCTAATGAAATCACAATTAGCAAATGTGAGAATCTTCGTGCTACAGATATTAAAACACAAGTGTATCCCGGATATCCAACGGATCTTGCACAACCAATATGTGTTCTTCTAGCAAGCGCATTGGGAACCTCGCATTTAACAGAAACGATTTATACAAAAAGAATGGGGCACGTAGAATATCTAAAATGGATGGGAGCTCATATAGAAATTTTAGACAATACAGAAATTATTACGGGTCCTACAAAATTTTATGGGACAGAAGTCGAAGCAAGTGACTTGCGAGCTGGTGCAACACTTTTTCTTGCTGCTTTAGTTGCTGAAGGAAAGACCTATATTACAAATATTCAATATATTCTCCGAGGCTATGAAAATATCGTAAAAAAATTATCGAATGTTGGTGCTAATATTCATATAGAAGAAATAGAATAGTAATGAAATTACTATTTTTTAATGGGGGAATTATGAAATACAAAATATTTATTATTATAATTTTAGGAACAATTTTTACGTCGATTATTTATTTTCATACAGATAAAGATAATTTAAATGTATTAGCTTTAGGAGATGGAATATCAACTGGTATGACACCTTATCATATTGAAGGATACGATTACAATGATTATTTAATTGAATTCTTAAATGAAAATAAACAACTTGAAAACTATTACAAAGGGTACAATGAAGTGGATGAAACAGCAACCAATCTGCTAATCAAAATAAATAATAATATAGAAAGTATTAATAAAAAAATTAAACTAAAACAAGCCATTAAAGAAGCTGATATCATAACAATTTCTATAGGAATGGATGAACTAAATAATTATGCCAAAAAAAATAATTTAGGTTCAACAAAAATAAATGGATATTTAAAAAAATATGAGGAAGTATTAAAAACTTTAAGAAAGTTAAACAATAAAAAGATTTATATAATAGGTCTTTACGAAACTAATTTTATTAGTTATTCAAAAATAAACAAATTAAACGAAATGTTACAAAATTTGTCAAAGCAATACAATGCAATATTTATCGATATTGAAGACATTAAAAAATACAATGAATATTTTGTGAATGAAAAAGATTATTATTTAAATTATAAAGGTCAAGAATATATTTTTAATAAAATAAGATCTAATTTAGAACAACCAACTATAAAAATTATATAAGTAGGTAATATAAAATTTTTAATAGAGAAAATACTTTCAAAATCATAAAATAAATTAGGGATTGCCAATTCCTTTAAATATGATATAATACTTAAGACAAAGAAATTACTATGCCTAAAAATAGGTATGGCGAAAGGAGCGAATTATGAGAGCAAATATTCATCCAGAAATGAAAGAAGCAATGGTAAAATGTGCATGTGGAGCTACTTTTAAAACAAGATCAACTAAAGAAAATATTGAAGTTGAAATTTGTAGCGAATGTCATCCTTTTTATACAGGAAAACAAGGAAACGCAAAAAGAACTGGAAATATTGAAAAATTTAATCGTAAATACGGCTTAAACAATGATAATAAGACTGCATAAGTCGTTTTTTTATGCTATAATTTGAATGTGTGAGAATTATGAGAAAAATAAGATATCTTTTTAAATTGATTAATAAACTAAATGAAAAAACAAAAAAAAGAAAAATAATTTTATTTTTTGACATTTTATTTTGCAAAATATGTTATAAAGCCACTAGTAAAGATTATGATTATTTTGATATGGTAAATTTAACAAATTTTGAAAGAAAAACGATTATTACTAGTGGAATTAACAAAGAATATATAAGAAAATACAACAATCCAAAACACGTAAAAAATTTTAATACGATGTTATTTACAAAAACTTTTGAAAAGTATTTAAAAAAAGATGAACTTGAGTTGAAACAATGTCAATCTTTATTAGAAATTTGTCCTAACAGTTTGAATACTGTATTGGTGGTTTTATTACTCGGTCAAGTGATTGTAGCTTATCTCCAAGCAGGGGAAGAAAAATTAATGGCTCCAATTGATGTAGAGACTGGATTGGTAACTTCAAACTTTTATGATAAAAAGAAAAATAGTTATAAAAAACATCCTAATTCTCAAAAAGAAGTTCAAGGTTTTTCTATTCCAAATTGGGATAAAGTAATTGCACTTGCTGAACAAGCTGCTTTAGAAGTTCCAGCAATAGGGTATGTTAGTTTTGAAATTGCTATTGAAGAAAATAAATGCTATTTAATTGATGGAAGTTTAAAACCTAATCATAATTATTACAAACTGGTTCCTCATAAAAACAATAATATAGGATTGTTGCCATTATTTAAAAAGAAAGAAAAAAGGAAAGTGAAAGAATGAAAATATTTATTGGTTGTGATCACCAAGGAGTTGAATTGAAAAAAGAAATTATTAAGCTATTGCAAGAGGATGGCTTTTCTGTTTTTGATACAAAATTAGAAAATAATGCATTAGATGATTATCCAGATTTTGCTTTTGAAGTAGGTAAGAATATTATAAATAATGAATCTTCTCTTGGGATTTTAATATGTGGAAATGGAATTGGAATCAGTATTGCTGCTAACAAGATAAAAGGAATACGTTGCGCAAGAGTTTTAAATGAAGAAGATGCTTTTCGTTCCAAAAATCATAATGGGGCAAATGTGATTGCATTAGGGTCCGATATTTCCTTAGAAAAAGCAATGGAAATCATAAATGTATTTATTAGTACAAAATCGGCAAGTGAAGAAAGACATTTAAAAAGAATAGAAAAAATCATAAAATACGAAAATGGTGAATAAAATGAATTATAAACTTTTAATATATATATTTAATATAATGTTATGTATGTTTTGTTTAAGTGGAATTCATTATGAAAAAATTATAAAAAAAGATAGAGTTTGGGAAACTAGAATATTAGTTATGATTCTATCTTTTATACTTGCTTATTTACTCACTAATTTTTTATGGGATTTTTTAAATGTTAGTAAAATAACGTAAGGAGCCTTTTTATGAAAAACAAAATACTATTAGCAGTAGTAGTTGTTTTAAGTATTATAGCGTTAGGAGTGATAAGTAGTAAAAATACCAATCACTCTTTTTTTGATAAAGACGATACCATTAAAGTTAAAACAAAAGAAGAAAAAATCGAAGAGTTAAAAATTGAAGATTATTTGGTTGGAGTTCTAGCGGCTGAAATGCCAGCTTCTTTTGAAGTTGAAGCGCTAAAAGCTCAAGCAGTAGCTTCTCGTAGTTATGCAATGTATAAAATTTTACACAATGAAAGCGAAGAATATGATATTTTAACAGATGTAACCAATCAATCCTATATAACGAAAGAAGAGATGAAAAATAAGTGGGGAACTCATTATGATTTTTATTTAAATAAAATAACGAACGCTGTAAAAGATACTGAAAAAGAAGTCCTTTATTATGATGATGCAATTATTGAGGCATTTTATTTTGCTATGAGTAATGGTGCAACAGAAGACGCTAAAAGCGTTTTTCAAAGTGATCTCCCTTACATAAAAGCTACAACTTCTTCATGGGATAATGAAACTTTAAATAATTTTAAGGTAACAACGAAATTTCCAAAAAAAGCGTTTTGTGAAAGTTTAAAATTAGAAGAATGTAATAAAATTCAAATTGATAAAATCAATCGAAGCGCTAGTCAAAGAGTAAATAGCCTAGTTATCAACAATCAAGAATTTTTAGGTACTGAAGTAAGAAAACTTTTAAATTTACGTTCTACCGATTTTGAAATAGATGTAAATAATGATGAAATTATTATTACAACAAAAGGATATGGCCATGGAGTAGGGATGAGTCAGTACGGTGCGAATGGTATGGCGAAGGAGGGGTACAACTACAAAGATATACTTGCACACTATTATAATGATATAACAATAAATAAAATGGTATAAAAGATTTTCTTTTGGGCGAAACTATCTAACAGGAAGGTGATTAGATGACGAAAAGAAAATTGAAAGGAAGCGTAAAACGAGTATTGTGTGTTGCAAGTATAAGTGTTATATTCATTTCACTATTCTTTGTAACAAAAAATTTAAAGCCAACAAATGAAAGTGATGGTTCTTATGTAATGAACTCCATTTTAGAGCCAATTGAACCTGTTACAAATATCACAGAAACACCAAAGTTAACAAGACCCTATACTAGTGATAAAGTAAAAATTAGCAAATATTTTTATGAAAAAGACGCTACAAATGAAGAACAAGAAAGATCTCTAATTTATTACGAAAACACATATTTACAGAATAGTGGAGTTGTTTATAGTAGTGAAGAAGAATTTGATATAGTTTCTGTTTTTGATGGAACTGTAATTGATGTAAAAAAAGACGATTTATTAAATAATATTGTATACGTATCTCACAACAGTAGTCTTACCACAATATATTATGGTCTTAAAGATGTAAAAGTAAAAGTAAATGATACAATAACACAAAATACAGTTTTAGGAAAAAGTGACAAAAACAAATTCTGTACAGACGCAAATTCAATGCTTTTTGAAGTAAATTATGATGGCAAAGTTTTAAATCCTGAAAGTTTTTATACAATGGATATAAATGAATTAAATTAAGAATAGACAACCCCCAAGGTAAATATAGTTTATCAAGGGGTTGTTTATATAAATGAATAATAATTTAAATATGCGAGTCAAAGAAGAAGCAAATTATCTTATTTCAACGAAAAAAACAATAAGAGAAGTTGCACAACGTTTTGGGATTAGTAAAAGTACTATACATAAAGATTTACAAGAAAGGTTAAAAAATATTTCTCCTGAATTATATGAAAAAGTAAGAACTATTTTAAAAGAACATTTGGATATTAGACATATTAAAGGGGGAGAAACTACAAAACAAAAATATTTAAAAAAACAAGTGAGTTGATAGTATGAAAAAAATTCATTACGTTCTTTATATATGCGATAATGAAGTTTTTCTATTGGATAGAAGAAAAAACAATATAATCAAAGATAAATTTCAAAGTATAAAAGAAGAAGCAATTATAAATAGCTCTTTGTTTACAGATGAATTTAATCGTTTTTTAAAACAAAATCATATAAAAACCTCTTTATTTGGAGAAAATATTTGCTTTATTAAAAATAAAAACATGAATTCAGTCGTTTTAGAAAAATATGAGGAAATTTTAAAAGAATATTTTCAAAAGTTAGAGTATAAAGATTTAGAGGAAATTTTAAAAATTGAAAAAGATATGGGCTATCTTTTAGTAACAAAAGATTATATAGAATACTATTATATGAAAAATAATGAGAAAAAAAATATTAGAGTTAATTTGTCTATATTTAATTATAATGTGAATAAAGCAATACAACATTTAATAACTTTTATCTATAAATCAAAAAAAATGATGATTTTTGGAAATACAGAGTCAATTTCTAAAATCGCACATGATATAAATCATGATTATAATATCAGTACTACCTTTCCAGAAATACATTATGAATTTATAATACAAGAATACAAAAAATAGAACATTTTGTATTCTTTTTTACTCATTTTATGATATAATTGCTGTCAGTAAACCCAAAAAAAGGAAGTGGAAGTATGGTAAAAATTATTGTCATAGAAGATGATAAGAATACCCAAATGTCTGTCAAAAAAATATTGCGTGACCTTGATATTTTTAAGGACGACGAAGTAGAAGTTGAATATTTTACAAAATATACAAATACTTTAAAAGAAATAATTAAAGATAGCTCAGATCATAAAATATATATTGTGGATATAGAATTAGAAACAAAAGTAAGTGGGATTGATATAGCACGATTTATTAGAGAAAATGACTGGGAAAGTGAAATAATATTTATTACAAATCATGATAAAATGTTTGAAACCACATACAGAAGTGTATATGAAGTATATGATTTTATCGAGAAATTTCACAATATGGAATCTAGACTAAAAAAAGATATAAGAGCTATTTTTAAAAGAAATTTTGATAATAAAATGTTTAAATTTAGTAGTAGAAATTTAAACTTACAAATATATTATCGCTCTATTTCTTATATTTACAGAGATAAAGAGGCTAGAAAAATTGTAATTAATACGGATAAGACAAAGTATGCAATTTATATGAATGTTTCAGATGCACTAAATTATTTAGACAGTCGATTCAAAATGGTTCATAGAGCATGTATTGTTAATATGGATTCAGTAGAGGCATTTAATTGGTCAAAAGGCTACTTTATTTTAAACACTGGCGAAAAAATTATGATGTTGTCTAAAAAATATAAAAGAGAAATTGAGGAATATTATGAAAGAAATAGTTAATATTTTATTTGGAGTTTTTTCAGCAATAATATGCACAATTTTTCTAGATTTATATTATGCAAAATTAAGTAATATAAAGTTAAAAATTACATTTAAAAATGTACTCTTAATTATAGTAGCTTCCATAATTACATTATGTATAAATTCTTACTTATCTACATCATTAAAAGCTATCATAGCATTATTTAATGTTTGCATTCATTATAAACTCTTATTTAAAGAAAAGAATAAAAAAATTATAACAAGTTATGTACTCATTTTTCTTTTGTTAGTTATTCTTGAAATCATATTCACAAGTATATTATCTTTAAGTGGTGTATTAGAGTTAAATCGCTCTTCACATTCAATTGAGATGTTCAACTTATGCTTATCGATTGCTATTCAAATTATAGAATATTTGATAATAACTATTAATTATATAAAAATTAGAATGCAAAAAGTGATAAATTTTTTTGTTAATCTAGATCCTGCCTATTTAATATATATTCTTTTTATTAGTTGTTTTCCGTTAGGCATGTTAAACTTAGAAAAAAACTATAGTTATGAAACAAATATTTGGCTTTTAATATTAACATTAATGTTTTTAATTTTATTTGGAATTATTATAAGTTTAAAAATGCAAAAATACATGTTAAAAAATACAAATAAAAGTCTAATTGAATACAATAATAAATATAGCAATTTTTTGGATGAATATAGAATCTATAAACATAATATAAATAACAAACTAATTGCTTTAAAGTCTTATGGAAATGAAAAAATTAATTCATTAATCGATGACTTATTAGAAGAAGAAACGGATTTTAACATAAAAAATAATAATTTATACAATATTCCTAATGGAATAAAAGGAATTGTAGCTGAAAAATTGTACAATGTAAGTGTTAATGTTTTAATTAATAATAAAATGAGTAAGGATCCCTTTATAAATTTAACACCTAAAAAATTTAACAGCATTTCAGAATCATTAGGTGTATGTTTGGACAATGCTTTGGAAGCAAGTTGTGAAACAAATAATCCAATTATAATAATGGATTTATATGAAGATGTTGAAAGTATATACATTAAAATAGGCAATAATTTTTGTAATAGTATAGATTTGGAGGAAATTGGAAATAAATTTTATTCTACAAAAAGCCGAGGAAGTGGTTTAGGTTTGTTCTCAATTATGCAAAATAAGTTAGTAAGAGAAAAAATTGATATAATAAATGATTTTTATTATATTGAATTGCAAATAAAAAAGGCTAATTCTTGAAAATAAGCCTTTTTTTATAACATTTCTTCAGGACATTCAGTTTCGTCCCAAAAGCCATAAAGCGTAAATGTTGAAACTCCATTACTAATTACTTTAGATAAAGCAGACAAAACATTAGCAAAAATATTAGCCATTATTTATTCCCTCCTTTCAATTGTTTAAATCTATATTAAAAAAATTTAAACCATTAATTATTTTTAAAATATTTATAGTTATTATAAGGTATTTTAAATATTTTATAGGTTATAGGACAAATACAAATACTTTCTAAAATTAATAAAAAACTTATCATTTCATAAAAATTTTCTTTATTTACAATAAATGCACAAGCGATCAAAATTAAAGTTAAGATAAAAGATATTATTTTATTCGTTCTTCTTTTCTTTTTGCTTGTAAGAGGTCTAGAAGGAGTATCTGCAGGTGCCCACAAAATAATAAATATAGAACTTAAAATGTAACTTACTTTTATACCAAACATTGGAAAATGAATAAATTGAATTAAGAGTGGACCGACACTATAAACTAGTAAAGTTATAATCCAACAATAAATGTTTTTAGAAGCATGTAGCCCAAAAGCAAAACCACGAAGTAATGAATACAATAGAATAATTCCAAATGTAATAAAAAAAGTATTAAAGATTAAAGCTAAAAATAATACTATACTTGTTTTGGAAATAAAAGAATATAGTGATTCTAAAGTGTATCGAAAAATATTTATTTGTTTAGAATTGCATACATTATTTTTTATTAAATAATTTAAAGAACTATTCACAAATGCACTTTTCATTTTTTCACCCGACCTTAATCAGATTAACATTTTTTAATCTCTCAATTCTTTTAAAAAGCATAAATAAAAATTATTTTAGTCTAAAACCAAAGTCAAAAATGCTGTTTGCTATGTGTAAATCAAAGTAAAGCGTTTTTAATATCAATTAAGACAAAAAGACTTTTTTGCAAACTTTGTCGAACGTATTTTGTTGAAGTATCACCTAATTTGGTGGTATGGTTAAAATGTAAGTAGTAAATTGAGAAGAAAGAGGTGTTGAAATGCGTGGTAAAGTAAAGTGGTTTAACAACGAAAAAGGGTACGGCTTTATTGAATGTAACGACTTAGAAGACATCTTTGTACATTATTCTGCTATATCTAAAGAGGGCTACAAAACTTTAAAAGAAGGCGACATTGTTGACTTTAAACTAATTGAAACTTCAAAAGGGCTTCAAGCAGTTGATGTTACTTCTACACAATTAACTACTGTTTAGTAGTTTTTTTATTGTTTCTATGTTATAATTCCATTAAGGAAGGTGAATTATGGAAATTATTATTAGAGGGGAAAAAATAACCGTTACAGATGCTATCAAAACGCACGTAACAAACAAATTGGAAAGGTTAGAGAAGTACTTTGAAAAAAACTGTGAAATTAAAGCTTACGTAAATATAAAAGTGAATAACGTATCACAAATTATTGAAGTAACCATTCCAACAACAAGATTTACCTTACGAGTAGAAGAAAGTCATGAAGATTTGTATGCGGCTACAGATTTAGCTGTAGATAAATTAGAAAGACAAATAAGAAAAAATAAAACAAGATTAAAAAACAAATTTCAATCTACTGGACTAGAAGAGTTTAATTTGAATTTTGAAGTGTCTAAAGAAGAAACGAACGAAAATAAAATTGTTAAAAGAAAAAATATTGAAATGAAACCAATGGATGAAGAAGAAGCTATTTTGCAAGCAGAATTATTAGATCATGATTTCTTTATTTTTAAAAATGTGAATGAGGAATGTATTAGTGTTTTATATAAAAGAAAAGATGGAAAATACGGAATTATAAATGCCAATTAGAAGAGAGATCTTCTTTTTTTATTGAAGCAGTTAATGTATATTTTGCAATGAAAATCATAAAAAAAACAAACCGCAATAAATAAAACAATCATTTTGGTTGATGGTAGATTTTTTTTAAATATCCAATAAAAAATTTTATAGAATCCTTTTCGTTTACTGAGAACTATGGTATAATATTTGCCATGGAAGGTGAAACAAGATGGGATTTTTTAGAAAATTAATTGATTCAGAATATAAAGAGTTAAAAAGATTTGAAAGCATTGCTGATAAAATTATGGCATTAGATGAAGAAATGCAGAAATTATCTGATGAAAATTTAAAAAAGAAAACAGAAGAGTTTAAAAAAGAGTTAGAACAAGGAACCGAACTTAATGAATTAATTGTTCCAGCATTTGCTGTTGTTCGTGAAGCGGCGAGTCGTGTGATTGGCGAAAAACCTTATTATGTTCAAATATTAGGTGGTCTTGCGATTCATTTTGGAAATATTGCTGAAATGAAAACAGGAGAAGGTAAAACTTTAACAGAGACTATGCCAACGTATTTAAATGCTTTGACTGGTAAAGGTGTTCATATTGTAACCGTAAATGAATTTTTGGCCAAACGTGATTCCGAATGGATGGGAGAAATTTTTCGCTTTTTAGGTTTAACCGTAGGACTAAATTTACGCGATTTAACTCTAAAGCAAAAACAGGAAGCTTATGCTTGTGATGTGTTATATTCTACTAATAATGAAATTGGTTTTGACTATTTAAGAGACAATATGGTAGCCCAAGCAGAAGATCGCGTTCAACGACCACTTTATTTTTGTATAGTAGATGAAGTTGACTCTATTTTAATTGATGAAGCTAGAACACCATTAATTATTTCTGGTGGGCAAGCAAACACAGGCAATCTTTATATGGATGCCGATAAAGCTGTTAAAACGCTTAAAAATGAAGAGGATTATACAGTTGATGAAAAAGTTAAAAATGTTTCTTTAACGGAAGAAGGAAGCAAAAAAATTGAAAAATTCTTTAAAGTAGCCAATCTTTATGATATTAATAATACTGGTTTAGTACATCATGTAAATCAAGCTTTAAAAGCTAATTATGGCTTCAAAAAAGATATCGATTACGTTGTTAGCGATGACCAAGTTATAATTGTTGATCAATTTACTGGACGTTTAATGCAAGGTCGTCAATTTAGTGATGGACTTCATCAAGCAATTGAAGCAAAAGAAAGAGTAACGATTAATGTTGAAACGAAAACAATGGCAACTATTACTTTTCAAAATTTGTTTAGAATGTATGAAAAATTATCAGGTATGACAGGAACCGCTAAAACAGAAGAGGAAGAATTTCGAAATATATACAATATGTATGTCATTCAAATACCAACAAATAAACCAATAGCAAGAGTCGATTTGCCAGATCTAGTTTATGCCAACATGAATGGAAAATACAAAGCAATAGTTAATTGTATAAAAGAAATACATGAAACTGGACAGCCAATATTAGTTGGTACAATTTCAGTAGAAGCGAATGAACACTTAAGTAAATTATTGACTAAAGCAGGTTTGAAACATGAAGTATTAAATGCAAAAAATCATGAAAGAGAAGCTGAAATAATTGCAAATGCTGGTACTAAAGGCGCTATTACGATTGCAACAAATATGGCTGGACGTGGTACAGATATTAAACTAACTGAGGAAACTATAGAACTGGGTGGACTTTATGTAATTGGTACAGAACGTCATGAATCACGTCGAATTGACAATCAATTGCGTGGTCGTTCTGGTCGTCAAGGAGATATTGGGACAAGTCAATTCTTTGTATCATTTGACGATGACTTAATGCGTATGTTTGGAACGGATAGAATTAAACAAGTCGTACAAAGTTTGGGAATGACAGAAGATCAGTCCATTCGTTCAAAAGCTATTACAAGAAGTATTGAGACAGCACAAAAAAAAGTAGAAGGAAACAACTTTGATATGCGTAAAAGTTTACTTGATTACGATAATGTGGTAAATGAGCAACGCGCTATTATTTACGAAAGACGTAACGAAGTATTAGATAATGAAAATATTCATGAGAGTATCATTGAAATTTTTAAAAATACTATTGTTACATTAGTAGAGAATCATATTGAGCCAGAAGGGTATTTAACAGATGAAGATAAAAGCGAAATTATAGAATTTGTAAATACCAATTATATGAAAAACAAACCAATTGATATTGGAGAAATAGAAGATAAAAAAGAGGAAGAAATAGAAAAATATTTAATTGATAAAATTGTAAAAGATTATGAGAAAAAAATAAGTGTAGCTCCAAATTTTCAAGAATTTGAACGAGCTATTACTTTAAGAATTATTGATTCTTTATGGGTAGATCATATTAGTACAATGGAACATTTAAAAGAGGGAATTATGTTACGTGGCTATGGTCAAGTGAATCCTCTACAAGCGTACACTATGGAAGGATTTGAATTATTCGAAAATTTACTTGATAAAATTGATGAAAATATTGCTAGTTTTTTACTTAAAGCAAACATTGAACAAAATATAGAACGTAAACAAACTGTTATTGGAGTTGCAAACGATGGCAAAGAAAAAGTAAAACAAACACCTAAGAAAAAAGAGCAAAAAACAGGTCGTAATGAACCTTGTCCTTGTGGGTCAGGTAAGAAATATAAGAATTGCTGTGGTAAATAGTAGGTTTTATAAGGACTTACGAAGGTTTAGAAATCTAAAGAAAAGCATAAATTAGCCATAAAAACTGAAAATTTTCCTCATTTTGTCCTCGTTTTTTTGAAAATGAGGACAAAAATCCCAAAAAGCAAAACAAAGAGGGTGGTAAAACTATGGATTTATACGAAGCGCTGAGTGTATTTGAAATTGCAGATAAAAATAATGTAAATGAAGATGAAGTAAAAAGTATATACAGAAAATTATGCTTTTTATATCATCCAGATGCACATCAAAATGAAGATTTTAAATATTATAATGATTTGATATCTAAAATTAATAGTGCATACGAAATATTAAAAAGGCATTGCGCTTATAAACAAAATAAAAGTTCTTTTACTAATCGAGAGGAACAACGAGTTAAGCAACAAACAGAAAAAGAAAAAATACTTATGGATATTATTGTAAAAGCTTATTATGCTTCTAAAGCAGAAATTGATAAAATAAATTCTGAATTTTTGGATTTATTTCTTTCACTTCCACAAAAGGTTGGACATATGACAACGGGTGGGTATAGAAAACCTATTGCTGGTTATCATCATATAGATGAGGTTTTTGAAAATAAATCAAAAGCAGAGAGTGAAGTGATGAAGAAGTACATAAAAATGTTTGCCCAAGAATTTGCAGAAAAATATGGTATTGAAATTAATTTTTTAGAAGTTATAAAAGGAGATTATATTAACTTCTTAAACAATACAAATTGGTATGAAAAATATATAAATTATCAAGAACATGATATAAAAGGATTAAATAAAAGAGTGAAATAAAAATTATTGTAAACGAATGTTGACAGTGTCCTTAATTTGCCTACAGTAGAGAAATATTTATAATAAATGATATTAGAAATACAGGTCATACCTAGTCCTAAAAATTCAAAAAAATTAATAAAAGTAAAAAAATATCTTATTAAATGGAATAAATATTGAAGTTCGATAATAATTAGAAAATAAAAGCTTAATTGTAGAAGAAATAGGGTGAAATTAATGCAAAAAAAATATAAAGATAATATGGAAGAAATAATAAATATTCATTTAAATGGGCAAACTTCTTTATATGTATCAAATATAATAAAAAAGAAAGATTACGATATTTGCTATAGTAATTTTATAGAAGATGAATATTGGAATTTTGCATATTTAAAAAACAATAAAGTATCTTTAGAAACCATTTTTAAAGAAATAAAAAAAGAAATGGTATTATTAAACAAAATGCCTGTTATTTATATAACTTCAAATATTTTAAATTCAGAAATTTCTAAAGATATAGAAAAATGTAATTTAAAAGTATCGTACACAGATGTATGGATGACTTTTAAGGATTTGGAAAAGTTTGTTCATTATAAAAGTAAAGTAGATTTTAAAACATGTAAAGTAAACAATGAATTAAAAGAACCATTTATTGAAGCTGTGATGAATGGATTTAGTGGAGAAAATCCGGAAGATCCATACGAAACTTTATCAGAAGGATATAAAATAGGCTTAAATCAAAGTTTTAGTAAAGATAATAACGAATATTCTATTATTCATTATTTGGGAAGAAGTAATACAGAATCCATCTCTACTGCAACAGTCATTTATAAAAAGGATAAAGCCATATTATACAACATAACAACGAATAAAAAATATCAAAAGAAGGGGGTATGCAAACAAATGATGGCTGAAATAGTACAAGATTTAATAAAATTAAATATAAATGAAATATGTGTTCAAACAGAAAAAAATTATTATACAGAACAAGTATATAAAAATATGGGTTTTAAAGAAAAGTTAATTGGAATTGCATACATTGAGGAAGTGTAGATTTTGTTTTCTTTTGCTCAATTCTTTGGAATATTAGTAATAATAACCAATGTTCTTGCTATGCAGATGCGAAAAAAATGCCAAATTATTTTAATGCTTATTTTAGTAAATTTATTATCTTCAATTAACTTTATAATGTTGCAAAGTTATTCTGGTGCTATTGTGTGTTTTTTTGCAATAGCGCAAACAATAATTAATAAAAAATTTGAAAATAAAAACCAGCAAGTTCCTAAAAAAATAATATTAATTTATATATTAATCTCTATAGTTTTGGGTTTATTTGTTTTTACGAAGTGGATAGATGTTTTACCTATAGTCTGCGCAATACTTTATATCTTTGCAATAGTGCAAAATAAAGAAAAAAATATAAGAAAATTATCATTAATTAATGTAATAATATGGTTAAGTTATGATCTTATATCCCAAGCTTATGCTATTTTTATATCAGATTTTTTAACATTAATATCTATTTTAGTAGGAATGTATAGGTTTGATTTTAAAAAGAAAAAATGATTTAGTAGAAAACAGAGGAAATAAGAACCATTAAATAACAAATAAATATAAAATTCCAAATATTGACAAAAACCAACAAGAAAAGTAAAATAATACTAGAAGGAGGAAATACTTTAGATAGTATAGAGTTTATATGAAAAAAGAGAGCGTAAAAAAAATAAAAGAAGAAAAGAAAGTGCAGATAAAACAAGAGGAAAAAAAGCAAAAATCATTAATTACTTCAAGAGTATTATTTATAACAGTATTGGATAAAATCTATCTAGTTAGCTTAGGTTTGTGTTTTTTAGGAGGAACATTTACTATTTTTAATGGACATATTGGAAATTTAAACTACGGTTTTTGGGCTAGAGTAGGTTATGAAATTTTATTTTTAATAGTATTGTTTTTGATTTACTTATTCATGAACTGGTTTTATAAGTGTGCAGCGAAAACAATGTTATGTTTGACAAAAAATCAAGTATATAAGGAACATTATATTCCGTTTAAAAAAAGTGAAACAAGTATTCCTTTGAATAAAATTACAGCGGTTTCTGCAATAAATATTTTTTGGATTTTTAGATGTGTAGTAATACATCAATATCATAGATTTCCTATGGTTTTCTTTACTTGGACAAACTATGAATTTAAAGAAAAATTAAATGAATTAATTACAGCGGAAAAAGAAAACATAGAAAATGAATTTGAGAGTAGAAATATTATAACAAAAGAAATGTATAAATTTGTTGTATATATTGGTATGGCTTTAGTAGGTATAATTGTCTTGCTTGGTATAGTACGTTTCTTTACTTATATGTTTAACGGTGAACGTAAGCTTGCAGGAACTTATATTAATGAAAAAAATAAAATAGAGTTAAATAAAAATGGAAATTGCTCTATAGAAGGACTTGTAGATAAAGTAACACAATGTGTTTGGACTTACGATAGCGACACAAAAGAAATTAGTATGAATTATGAATACGAATATAGTTATTATTATTCACGTTATACGTCAACAAGCAAGGGCAACATTACCTTAAAATACAACGCAGATGAAAAAAATCTTGAATATAAAGATATGAAATTTACAAAAGAAAAATAATTATAAGAGAAAGAGATAAACTACACTTCAAATGGAATTTATCTTTTTTTTTTGTTATAATGAAAAAGGTGAATTACAAATGGAAAAAAAAGAACTTAGTAATATCTTAAATAATTTGTTAGAAAAAATTAATGATCTTGGGAGGTCTCTTTGACTTAGAAAACAAAAAAAAGCGTATTGAAGAATTAGAAGAATTCATAAAAGGGGAAAATTTTTGGCAAGATATTGATTCAGCAACAAAAATCAATCAAGAGTGTGCTTTTTTAAAAAAAGAGATTGAACTTTTTTTAAAAACTAAAAAAAATATTGTGGACAATTTAGAACTTATACACATATTAGAAGAAAATGAGTGTGAAGATATAGAAGAAGAAATTGAAAATTTAGAAAAACAAATAGAAGAAATTGAAGTCAATTGTCTTTTGAACGGAGAAAATGATAAATTAAATTGCTATTTAGAAATTCATCCTGGTGCAGGAGGAACTGAATCATGTGATTGGGCGAGCATGTTATCAAGAATGTATATCCGTTTTTGTGAAAATAATAATTATAATTACGAAATTATAGAAAGTAGTAAAGGTGAAGAAGCTGGACTTAAAAGTTTTACCATGTATATAAAAGGAACGTATTCCTATGGTTATTTAAAATGTGAAAGCGGAGTTCACCGTTTAGTAAGAATATCCCCTTTTGATTCCAATGCACGTCGTCATACTTCTTTTGCATCTGTGATGGTGACACCAGAATATGATAAAAATATTTCTATAGAAATTAAAGAAAGTGATTTAAAGATTGATGTATATCATTCTAGTGGAGCGGGAGGGCAATCTGTTAATACATCCAACTCGGCAGTACGTATTACCCATTTACCAAGCAAAATAGTTGTCACTTGCCAAAATGAAAGAAGCCAAATGCAAAATAAAGAGCAAGCTATGAAAATATTAAAAAATAAATTATATGAGTTGGAATTACAAACTTTAGAAAATAAAATGAATGATTTAAAAGGCACTATAGAAAATATTAATTTTGGCAGTCAAATTAGAAGTTATGTTTTAGAACCTTACAAAATGGTTAAAGACAATCGTAGTGGATACGAAACGAGCAATGTTACAAAAGTATTGGATGGAGAAATACTATCCATTATGGAATCCGTTTTAAAAGCTAGAGGTAAAAAATGAAAAATTATGGAAATTTATGTCTAGGCTTATTTCTTGCAGCAGTAGCATTTAATCTTTTTTTGGCACCCTATCAATTGGTGGCTGGAGGAGTAAGTGGATTGGCTTTAGTAATTCAAAAAATTTGGAATATAGAGGAAAGTTTATTCATTTTGGCAATAAATGTATTTCTTATAGGAATTAGTTTTCTATTTTTAGGTTTTGAAAAAACAAAGAATACAATTTTAGGTTCGCTTTTATTTCCAATATTCATAAAAATAACAAGTTGTGTAGTCTCTTATATAAATATAGATTTGGAGTTAATAGTAATAGCTATTTTAGGTGGATTACTAAGCGGAATAGGTTATGGCTTAGTTTTTAAAAGTGGATATACTTCTGGTGGAACTGATATTTTAAATCAAATAATGGAAAAATATTTGCATATTCCAATGTCAAAATCAATTCTTTTAGTGGATGGAATTATAACACTTTTGGGAAGTTTAGTTTTTGGAATTCCAGCATTATTATATTCTTTAATTGGCTTAACCTTAATAAGTGTTTTTAGCCACAAAATCATTATTGAAGAAGGAAAAAGTAAAACTTTGTATATTACATCCTCAAAATGTAAAGAAATAAAGTATTATTTGCATGAAGAATTAAAAATTGATAGCACTGACTTTGAAGTAATAGGTGGCTATACCAATGTGCCTCAAAAAATGATTATGAGCGTTATTCAATCGAAAGAATATTATCGAATTAAGAAAACCATTGAATGTATAGATAAAAACGCTTTTATTACAGTAACTGATACGTATCAATTAATTAATGAAAATATTGCAATTCGAAAATAAGGATTTGCTTTTTAAAATATAATTATAAAATAGGAAAAAATTAGGTGGTTTAATGAAAGAATCGATTGCATTTTTAAAAAACACGATTAAAACGAATTCTAAAGTAATAATGGCTCTTTCTGGAGGACCAGATTCCATGTGTTTATTGTTTTTATTATTAAATTTACAAAAAGAAATAAATTTTGAAATTATTTGTGCTCATGTTAATCATAATGTTCGAAAAGAAAGCTTTTCAGAAGAAAATTTTGTAAAAAGAATTTGTGAGCAATATCACTGCAAATTTGAAACAATAAAACTAAATATTAAAGAAAAAAACAATTTTGAAAATCGAGCAAGAAAAGAAAGATACCAGTTTTTAAAAGAAATAGTTCTTAAATATAAGGCAAATTATTTATTAACTGCACATCATGGAGATGATTTAATTGAAACCATTTTAATGCGTTTAACAAGAGGCAGTTCTTTAAATGGTTACATAGGTTTTAAAAAAAGAACAATTTATGAACAGTTTGAATTATTAAGACCGCTTATTTTTATTACAAAAGAGGAAATTTTAAAATGGTGTCAACAAAACAATATTTCGTATTGTAATGATCAATCAAATGAATGGGGTAGCATCACTAGAAATCGATATAGAAAAAATATTTTGCCTTTTTTAAAACAAGAAAATAGAAATGTACATAAAAAATATTTAAAGTTTAGTGAAGAGTTACAATCTTTAGAAGAATATTTGGAAAAAAATATACAGATTGCCTTGACTCGAGTAAGTGATTTTGATAAAGTAAATTTGCACGAATTTAATAAATTAGAAGTATTTCTAAGAAAACGTGTAATTGAATATATATTAAAAGAAGAATATCAGGAAGACATTTGTTTAATAAACGAACGTCATGTGTCTCAGATTCTTCATATGTGTGAGTTAAAAAAACCAAATGTAGAAATTTTTCTTCCTTTACACAAGAGGTTAGTTAAAGAGTACAACACTTTATATTTTTGTAATAAAAAAGATTTAGTAGGTGAAAAATATTTATTAGGAGAATATTTAAAATTAAATGAGCATGAAGAATTTCTGAAACTTACAGAAACCGACATTATCAAAAGTAATTTTATAATAAGATTAAACACAAAAGAGTTGGTTTTTCCACTCTATGTACGAAATCGTAAAGTAAAAGATAAAATGGAAATAAAAAATTTAAATGGATCCAAAAAAATAAAAGATATTTTTATTGATGAAAAAATTCCTAAAAAAAGAAGAGATACATTTCCAATTGTTGTAGATAGCAATGATACCGTTGTTTGGTTACCAGGATTAAAAAAATCAAAATTTGATAAAAATAAAGAAGAGTTTTATGATATAATATATAAATATAATAATAGTGAGGAGAGAAATAAATGAAAAGAAATAATACAGTAAAAAATTTATTTCCTTATTTAGTTTTAATAGTAGTAGTCTTTTTTGTATTGACCGTTTTGAATTTTGGAGGATCAATCAATCATAGTATTACAACAGGAGAACTATTAAGTGAATTAGAAAAAAGTAATGTTACAGAAATAGTAATTACTCCGAAAAGTAATGATTCTGTTTATTATATTGAGGGAAAACTTGCTAATTACAAGGAAAAGGAAACGTTTAGTGCAAAAGTAGTTGCAGAAGATTTAACAGAAATAACAAATTACGCAAAGGAACATGATTTAAAAGTTTATGAAACCAATAAAGATCCAGGTTCTATTTCTTTAATTTATATTATTGTGAATTTTTTACCACTTATAATTATAATTGCTGCATCTTATATTTTGTTTACAAAAATGGCTGGAAGCAATAAGAATTCAATGGACTTTGGAAGAAGTCGTGCTCGTCTTTCTGAAGATGGTGGAACAACAAAATTTAGTGATGTTGCTGGACTTAAAGAAGAAAAAGAAGAAGTATCTGAATTAATTGATTTCTTAAAAAATCCAAAGAAATTCCAAAAATTAGGGGCACGTATTCCAAAAGGAGTTTTACTTGTAGGTCCTCCAGGAACAGGAAAAACCTTACTTGCAAAAGCGGTTGCCGGAGAAGCAAATGTACCTTTTTATTATATAAGCGGTTCTGATTTCGTAGAATTGTTTGTAGGTGTGGGAGCAAGTCGTGTTCGAGATATGTTTAAAGAAGCTAAGAAAAACGCTCCATGTTTGATTTTTATTGATGAAATTGATGCTGTAGGAAGACAACGTGGTGCAGGGCTTGGTGGAGGACATGACGAACGTGAACAAACATTAAATCAATTATTAACTGAGATGGATGGTTTTGGAGCTAATGAGGGAATTATTATAATTGCTGCTACCAATAGACCAGATGTACTAGACCCTGCGCTTTTAAGACCAGGAAGGTTTGATAGACAAGTAACAGTAAACTTACCAGATACCAAAGAAAGAGAAGAAATCTTAAAAGTACATGCAAAAAATAAGATTTTAGCTAATGGCGTAAAATTAGAAAATATTAGCGCTCGTACTCCAGGATTTAGTGGAGCTGATTTAGAAAATTTACTTAATGAGGCTGCTTTACTTGCAGTACGTAAAAATGAAAATGCTATTACTTTAGATGATATTGATGAAGCAACTGACCGAGTTTTAATGGGGCCTGCCAAAACAAGCCGTAAAATAACGGATAAAGAAAAGAAATTGGTAAGTATTCATGAATCAGGACATGCAGTGATCGGTATAAAATTAGAAGATGCAAATGAGGTGCATAAAATTACTATTATACCACGCGGTATGGCTGGTGGTTATACAATGATGCTTCCTAAAGAAGAAAAGATATCAGTAATGACTGAAAAAGAATTACTTGCTACTATTACAGGACTACTTGGAGGCCGTGCTGCAGAAGAGTTATTCCTAGGAGAAATTACTACAGGCGCAAGCGATGATTTTAAAAGAGCAACTAATATTGCTAGAAGTATGGTTTCTGAGTATGGTATGAGCGAGCTTGGTCCAATGCAATACGAACAAAAATCAGAGGGTGTCTTTTTAGGAAGAGATTATAACAAGTCAAGAAATTATTCTGATCAAGTGGCTTTAGAAATTGACAGGGAAGTACGTAAAATAATTGAAAATTGTTACAACGATGCTAAAAAAATCTTGAGTGAAAATGAAGATTTAGTAAAAACGTTAAGTAACGCTCTAGTAGAAAGAGAAACTTTAACTAAAGAGGAAATTGAATCTTTAGTAACAACAGGAAAAATAGGTGAAGATTTAGAACCTTTAAAAGAAGGTGAGCCTTCTTTACTAAAGTTAAGAGAAATTGCTAAAGCTAATAAAATAAAAGGTTATACTAAGATGACTAAAGAAGAGCTTGAAGAATCAATTAAAAATTTGGAAGAATAATATTTAACTCCATTTCTAAAAGAAATTGGAGTTTTTTTATGATATAGTAAAATTTATAAAAAAAGTCAAAAGAAAAAAATTTTTATTTAATCTTTGTTAATTTTTTAGTAATTTTATAGTCAAAAATGTCAAATTTTATAAAAAAATTCATAAACCGTAATTTGCCTTCTCTTTTTCATTTTGTTAAATTATTTTTGCAAGAGGATTTGTTATACATAATTCAGAAAGGAAAACAGAATGGATAAAATAATAACTAGAGAAATATTTTTAAATATTTTTAAAAGAAAAGAATATAGAAATAAGCTAGACAAAATAGTTTTAAATTTTTTTGATTTAGATACCACCAAAAGAATAAACTATAAGAATATAAAAAAAGAAACAATTGTTTTAAAATTTATTTTAATGATAAATACAGAAGAAGTTTTAAATATATTAGTAGAAGATACTAAAAAACTGTTTCAAAGTTCAAAAACATTTTATATAAATATTAGCTTTCGAGAAGTTGAAAAATATCATGAACTTTTAATTCCGTGTTATTGGGAAATTTATGCGCCTTTTTCTTATAAGAATTTAAAAAAGAAACCAAAAATTTATTTGCTCGCTGCTTTGCTTTGTTGTAAAGATAAAGAAGAGATTGAAAAAATATTAAAAGAATTAGAATGTTTTACAATGAAGAACATTCAAAATATATTAAAAATCATTCCATAAATATCAAGTTTTTCTAAAGACAAATATATAGAATTGTGATAAAATATTTTTAGTAACTAAAATATAAGAAGGATGGTAGTATGGCAAAAGTTATTTCAGTCGTAAATCAAAAAGGAGGCGTTGGAAAAACAACAACAAGTATTAACTTGGCTGCTGCATTAGGCAGTGAAGGGAAAAAAACTTTATTGATTGATTTAGATTCTCAAGGAAATGCTTCTAGTGGACTTGGTCTCAATTCTAGTGAATTTGAACAAGATATTTATGATGTTATAACTGGTTCTTGTACCATAAAAGAAGCCGTGATTAAAACAAAATTTAAAAATTTATCTATTATACCTTCTACGATTAATCTTGCTGGAGTTGATTTTGAATTTGTTAAAAAAATGTTAGAAAATAAAGAATTTAAGCAAAACGAACAATTGCGTTTGAAAATTGAAGAAATAAAAGCTGATTATGATTATATTTTAGTGGATTGTCAGCCATCTTTAGGAGTTTCTACTATGAATGCTTTGGTTGCTAGCGATTCTGTAATTATTCCTGTACAATGTGAATACTATGCATTGGAAGGAATAAATCAACTTTTAAATTCGATTATATTAGTACAATCAAAAATGAATCCAGATTTAAGAATTGAAGGTGTATTACTGACAATGTTAGATGGAAGAACAAATATTGGTTTAGAAGTAATGGAAGAAGTTCGTAAGTATTTTAAAAACAAAGTTTTTAATACCATAATACCAAGACTTGTACGTTTAGTAGAAGCGCCTAGCCATGGAAAACCCGTCAATGCATATGATCCAACAAGTCGAGCAACGTTAGCGTATGCAAATTTAGCAAAGGAAGTGATAACCAGAAATGGAAACTAAAAGAAAAGCATTAGGAAAAGGTTTAGAACAATTGTTTTCTAATGAAGTGATTGATTTTGATAATTTTGAACAAGATATAGTTAATTCTGCAAAATCAAGTGATATTTTAGAAATATCTTTAGATGAGATTAGAAGCAATCCTTATCAACCTAGAACAACATTTAAAGATGAAAGTATTGAAGAACTTGCACAAAGCATCAAAGAATATGGTATTGTTCAACCAATTATAGTAAAAAAGGCTGTAAAAGGATATGAACTAATTGCTGGAGAGCGTCGTACAAAAGCCGCACGAGTTGCAGGTCTGGAAACAATTCCAGCTATTGTTAAAGAATTTAATGATCATGAAATGATGGAAATAGCTTTAATAGAAAATATTCAAAGAGAAGATTTAAATCCTATTGATGAAGCGAAAGCTTATGATAATATTATTCAACTTAGTCACATGACCCAAGAAGAATTTGCTCATCGTTTTGGAAAAAGTAGAAGCCATGTAACCAATATGTTAGGTTTATTAAAACTTCCAAACGCTACAAAAAAATTAGTAGAAGAAAATAAAATAAGTATGGGTCATGCTCGTTCATTAAGTAAACTTGGTGATGAAGAATTAATAAACAAACTGGCAGATAAAATTATAACAGAATCGTTAAGTGTTCGTGAATTAGAACATTTAATTTCTTCTGAAAATTTATCTAAAAATAACAAAATAAATAGAAAAGTAGAATCCAAAAATATGTATTATTCTATTTATGAAAAAATTATGCGTGAAAAAATTGGAACAAAAGTAAAAGTAAAAGAGAACAAAATTGAAATTCCATTTGATAGACAAAAAGATTTAGAAAGAATACTTGAAATCTTAGGAATAGAAATTACAGGTGATTAGATGAAATTAATTGAAGGGGTATTTTCATTTTTAGCAAAAAAAGAAGTCTATGGCTTAGCAATAATAATATTTTTAGGTCTTATTTTGTACTATTTAGGAAAAATAGTAATAGAAAAAATAATAATTTCTGGTAAAACAGATTTTGAAAGAAAGAAACGAAATACAATTGTTAAGCTCATATCTAATATTTTTAGATACGTAATCTATATATTAATAATTCTTACGGCATTAAATCTTTATGGGGTAGATACAAAAGCCTTATTAGCAAGTTTAGGAGTTGTAGGTGCAGTTTTAGGATTAGCACTACAAGATACCATCAAAGATTTTATAAGTGGAATTACAATTATTATGGATAACTTTTTTGTTGTAGGAGATACAGTTACTTATCAAGATTTTACTGGAGAAGTAATAGATATGGGATTAAAAACAACTAAAATAAAAAAAGTCAGCGGTGAAGTTTTCGTTATAGCCAACCGTAATATCGATGCAATTATAAATATTAGTCAAAAACCAGCCACTATAGTTATAGATATACCAACCGCATACGAAGTAAAAACAAATATTGTCGAAAAAACCATTACAAAAATATTAGAAGAAATAAAAAAAATGGAGGGAGTAAAGAAAGAACCTCAATATTTGGGAATTTCTTCTTTAGACGAAAGTAGTGTGAATTATACTATTAGTTTTTTATGCCCTCAAGAACGTCAGTGGCAAATGAAAAGAGAAGCATTAAAAATTATAAAAAATCAATACGATAAGGACAAAATTAAAATACCATATAAACAAATAGAGGTACATCATGAACAAAAAATATGAATTAAATGATTTTGTAATAATGAAAAAGCCACATGCATGCAAAACGAATGAATGGTTGATAACTAGGATTGGCGTTGATATAAAAATAAAATGCATCTATTGTGGCAGAGAAATTATGATGGATCGTTTAGAATTTGAAAGAAAACTAAAAAAAGTAATAGGTGATAAAAAATGAATGTAAATAAATTGAAAGAAAAAATAACTTTACATCCAATTATGACTATATTGTTTATGATTGGCTTCACCATAATTTTAAGTGGAATCTTATCTGCACTTGGAATACAAGCAACTTCAAGAAAAATTAGTACTACTTCTTTGGAATATAATACTTATATTGCTGGAATAAATTCATTGTTTAGTTTTAGTGGATTAAAATATATATTTGTAAGTACAATTTCTAATTTTATGGCTTTTGCACCTTTAAGCAGTCTAATTATTATATTGATTGGCATAGGTGTTATGGAAAAAAGTGGCTTTTTGCAAGTAGCTTTTACCTTATTAACAAAGAATGCAAAGAAAATAAATGTAACTTTTGCTTTAGTTTTAATAAGTTTGTTATTAGGGGTTATAGGAGATTTGGCTTTTATACTACTTCTTCCAATAAGTGCTATATTATTTAAAGTTGGAAAAAGAAATCCTATGATTGGAATAATATCCTCTTTTGCAGGCTTAACTTGTGGGTACGGTATAAATGTAATTTTCACAAGTGTTGATTCTTCTTTACTTTCTCTTACCTCTTTAGCTTCCCAAGTTTTAGATAGTAATTATACTTTTAAAATAACTGGCTTTTTATTTATTATGTTTATTGTCGTGGTTGCTTTAGCCTTTATAATTACACAAATAACCGAAAAATATATTGTGTATAAGCTAGATAAATATGAGCCTGTTGAGACAGAAATTACTGAAGAAGTCTTGTTAGACAAAAAACAGAAAAAAGGTTTAGCTTTAGCCTTTTTAGCTTTTATTTCTTACTTTTTAATTTTTTTATATAATATAATTCCAGGACTTCCTTTTTCAGGGAAATTCTTAGATAATAGTCAGATATTTTACATTGATAAATTATTTAGTTATAATTCATTTTTTAATAGTGGTTTTGTTTTTATTATAACAATTGGAATGATTATTATTGGATTTTTTTATGGGATTGGTGCTAAAACCATTAAAAATCATCATGAATTATGTAATGATTTAGGACATTCTTTGGACGGAATAGGCAGAACAATTGTTTTGATATTTTTTGCTTCTATTTTAATTAACGTTGTAAAATACACAAATATTGGAACCTTGATTGTTACAGCGTTATCAACATTAATTAGTAATACTTCATTTACAGCAGTGCCTCTAATTATTTTATTATTTTTTATTAGTTCTATTTCCACAATCATTTTACCTTCTTCAATTTCTCGATGGTCTATTCTATCAGGAGTAACCATTCCTGTGTTTATGAATGCTGGAATATCTCCAGAATTTACACAAGTTATTTTTCGATTTGGAGAAAGTGCAACAATAGGATTAACACCATTGTTTGCTTATTTTGTTATTTACTTAGCGTTATTAGAAAAATACAACCAAAAAGAAAAACCAATCAACTTTTTAAAAGCGATCCGTTATCAACTTCCCTATTGTATAGTTACATTTATACTTTTATTGACAATTTTAATAGTGTGGTATATAGTAGGACTTCCAATAGGAGTTGGAGTTACACCAACGTTATAAAAAAGGAGTGCAAACACTATGGCATTAAAAGCAGGCATTGTAGGGTTACCAAATGTTGGAAAATCAACTTTATTCAATGCAATTACCAAAAAAAATATTTTAGCAGCAAATTATCCATTTGCAACAATTGATCCTAATATCGGAGTTGTAACCGTACCTGATAAAAGATTGGAATTTCTAGAAAATATGTATAGACCAAAAAGTCTTGTTGCAACTACTTTTGAATTTACAGATATCGCTGGACTTGTAAAAGGTGCTTCAAAGGGTGAAGGACTTGGCAATAAATTTTTGTCTCATATTCGAGAGGTGGATGCAATAGTAGAAGTGGTACGTTGCTTTCAAGATGAAAATATAATTCATGTTGAGGGAAATGTAGATCCAATTCGAGATATTGAAATAATTAATTTAGAACTTATACTAGCTGATTTAGAGATTATTGAAAATAGAATTGATAAGATTTCTAAAAAAGCAGAAACGACAAAAGATAAAGAAGCATTACAAGAAGTAGCAACTTTAAAAAAAGCAAAGGAATCGTTATTAAATAATCAACCATTGAGATTATTAGAATTTACTGAAGACGAGCTAATAATTTTAAAGTCATTTAATTTTATAACATTAAAGCCAATAATTTATGTAGCCAATGTATTAGAAGATGATATTTGCATAAATGAAAATGAATATACAAACAAAGTAAAAGAGTATGCCTCTAAAGAAAAAGCTGGAGTAATAGTTATGTGTGCAAAGATAGAATCGGAATTAGCAGAACTTGAAGAAAACGAAAAGAAAAACTTTTTAAAAGATTTAGGCATTAATTCTAGTGGATTAGACAAATTGATTTTTGCAACGTATGATTTGTTGGGACTTCAAACTTTTTTTACAGTTGGAAGTGATGAAGTTCGAGCATGGACTTTTCAAAAAGGAACCAATGCCAAAAAATGTGCAGGATTAATTCATAGCGACATTGAAAGAGGATTTATTAAAGCAGAAATAATGAAATTTAATGATTTAGAACAATTAAATGATGAAAAAAAAGTCCAAGAAGCGGGAAAACTTTTTTTAGAAGGTAAAGAATATCTTATGCAAGATGGTGATATTGTTTATTTTCGATTTAATGTTTAATATTTTCATTTCGTATGAAAAATGATATAATAGGCATATAGTAAATAAGGAGGAGAAAAAATGGAAAATAAATTAATGAGTAAAACCTTTTTTTGGATGTTTGTAGGACTTTTGGTAACGTTTTTAACAGGATATTTTGTATCACACAATGAGGTGATGATTATAAAACTTTTTAGAAATTCGACGTATTTAATTTTATGTGTAGTGGAATTAATTTTGGTAATTGCATTATCAGCAAAAGTGCGTACTATGAGTAAAAATGTAGCTAGAATATTTTTTGTTCTTTATAGTTTTGTAACGGGTTTAACTTTTTCATCTATATTTATTATATATGAATTAACATCAATATTATATGTTTTTTTACTTGCAGCAATTATATTTTTAGTGTTTGGATTAATAGGTTATTACACAAAACTGGACTTAACAAAACTAGGAACCTATTTGATGATGGCATTATTTGCAATTATAATTTGTTTTATAATTAATTTGTTTGTAAATAGCAATTCATTTGATTTAATCGTTTCTATAATTAGCATTTTAGTATTTATTGGTTTTACTGCGTATGATGTGCAAAAAATTAAACGTTTAAATGAAGAAGAATTAATACCAGAAGATAATCTAAGTATTATAGGGGCCTTAAATTTATATTTGGATTATATTAATATTTTCTTGGATTTATTAAGAATATTTGGAAATTCAAGAGATTAAAGTAGACAGTATGTCTATTTTTTTATTGTGAAGAAAAGAAAAATAAACTATAATAAAAATAATAATAGGAGGAAAA
>CANPIX010000003.1 GCA_947574215.1 uncultured Mycoplasmatota bacterium
CTCCTATTATTTATCTTTATTATAGTTTATTTTTGTTTCCTACACAATAAAAAAGAAGGTTGTTCCTCCCTTTTAATATAGACCGTATCCGCTAAATCCTGCAAATATAATTGCTAATAATATAAACAATACTATTATAATTAAAGCAGAACTTACTCCTTGATTATTGTTATTACAACAATTATCTTGGCTTTTTTTACAGCAGTTCATTTAAATGAACACCTCCTTATTTAATCAAAGACTAAATGAAAGCCCCTACGATGATGATAAGTAAGATAAATAATACAAGTATGATAGCTGGACCAAGTCCATTATTACAACCACAATGATTCATATTTTCATTCCTCCTTTATTTGTCTTTTCATTTATATTGTATGGTAAGTTTTTGAGTTGGTGCTTAATATTCTTGTATTTTTTTTTAAAATTCGTTATAATAAGTAATGTTTAAGGAGGATTTAAATGAAGAAAAAAATAGCTATACTTGGAATATGTACTTTAATGGTATGTGGTTGTGGTAAAACCATTCCAACTTTAGAAAATGGTAGTGATGCAGTTGTAACTTTTGAAAATGGAAGCATGATTAGCATTAATGATTTGTATAATGATTTAAAAAATAACTACGCTTTGGATTCGTTAATGAATTTGATTGACAAAAAAATATTGGAAGACAAATACAAAGATAATATAAGTAGTGCAAATGAAAATGCCGATATTACTATGAAATCTTTAAAAGAAAATTATGGAGACGATTTACTTTCAGCCATTCAAATGTACACTTCTTACCAAACCGTTGAGGCTTATCGAAATTATGTTTATATTAATTACTTACAAAATCAAGCGGTAGAAGATTACGCGAAGAACCAAATTACAGAAAAAGAAATGAATACTTATTATGAAAAAAATATTTATGGAGATGTCTTAGTAAATCATATTTTGATAACACCAAACGTACAAGATAATGCTTCAAGCGAAGACAAAACCAAAGCAGAAAACGAAGCAAAAGAAACGATAAAAACTATTATTGCTAAATTAAAAGAAAGTCAAAATATAAAAGAAACCTTTACTTCTCTTGCCAAAGAATATTCCGAAGATTCTTCTACAAAAGAAGAAGGAGGCTCATTAGGCTATATAAATAATGGTACTTTGTCTAGTAATTACGATGAGATTGTTAAAAATGCTTTTAAATTAAAAGATGGAGAATTTTCAACTGAAGTAATTACAACCGAACTTGGTTATCATGTTATATTTAGAGAAGCGTCTAAAGAAAAAGCAAGTTTTGATGAAGTTAAAGATTCCATACGTGAAACTCTTTCTAAAAATTTAATGGAAGAAGATGCAACAATCGGCGCAAAGGCTTTACAAGATCTTCGTAAAAGTTATGGTATGGATATTGTAGACAGTGAAATTAAAAACCAATACGCTACTTATATTCAAAACGCTTTAACTCAAAAAAAGAACGATTCTTCAAATAAATAAAAAGTCATCCTTGAGATGATTTTTTTATTTCTTCTAAAACCGTTTCTATTTCTTCAAAAGAAAATCCTTTACGAGCCAGTCTACCTTTTATTTGAAATAGTAATTCAGTACCTTGAAATTTTAAAGACAGTTTGTTATACAATCGCTCGGCTTCTTTTTGAAGCGCAAAAATATTTTGAGGCATTTCGTGTCTATTTATACTTTCTAAAATATCTTCTTTAAAAAAACCTTCATTTAAGCAATAATTATAAATCTTTTCTTTTATTTTAGTAGTTCCATCTTTTCGATTCGATTGTATTTTTTTAGTAATTATTTTTTCTAACTTTTCCTTCCAAATTTCTGAAGATACTTTTTGAAGTTCTTTTTTTATTTTTTCTTCTAGGAAACCTAAATTTATTAATTTTCTAACTATCTTATTCGGACCATTATTTGTTAAATGAATTTGATCTTGAATGTAAACTTTTAAATACATTTCTTCATTAATGTATTTTTTATTTTCTAGTAATTCTACAGTTTTTTCAACATCTTCAAGTGTGTATTTTTTCCGTATTAAAAATTCTTTTATTTCTTTTTTAGAACGATTTTTATAGCTTAAATATCTCAAAGCCTCAAAATAACAAGAATAAAAATTATTTTCTTGTATTATTTCTTTAATTTCTTTGGGATAAATTTCTTTTTTTAATAATAAATTATATTTTAAAATAATTTCATCATAAAGAAGTAATTCTGTACTGTCTTCTAAAACAATTTTATAAGTATTATTTTTTAATTTTTTGTAATTTTTTATTTTCATATTTAAAATTATATCACATTTTAAATGAGTAATAAAAAAAAGATAAAAATTTTACTTTTTACCTTGCAATGCACTATTTTCTGATCCCAAAATATTTTCATTTTCTAAAATTAATTGATTCATTAATTCACTATTTCTACTCATAAAAGCAAACTGAAGTTCTTGCATATGTTGATTCAATACTTGCTTTTCAATAGGATCGTTTGTTTGTAATAGTAAAATAAATATTTTTTCCATACAATTTTGAGCCTTTTTAAAAATATTGTCCTCATTCATAAAATCATTCAATCGCTCTACTTTTGGACGATTAAATTCTTCTCTTTTTAGCATTTCTTGAGTTTCTCTTTGTTCTTTTTCATTTAATAGTCTTTTATTCTTTTGTAATAAATCTTGAATTACTTTTATTTGGCGAAAGATATCTTCTGGATGATTTTGGCTTAGCATTAATAAATATTTTAAATTTTTCACTAACTCTTCTTGAATTTTTTCATCGATTTGGTGATTTTGATTTAAAAATTGTATTTGGCCAAAGGTTTTATCTCTTAAAGAAAAAATATACTCATCAATAAAAGATTTGTCTTGTATACAATTTTGCATTTTTCTAGAAAGTTCGCAAATGTTATTATAACAAGAAGGATGATTTAGCCCATCCATTTCTCCTAAAGTTGTAAAGTGTAAGTTTTCATCTATAAATAAGCATTTCGTAGAAGTTTCTTGAAGATATTTCTTAATTATTTTTACTATTTCAAATAAATATTTTGCCATTTGTTCAAAACTTTTTCGATTTCTTTTGCTCCATCTATTTTTACATGGATTTATATTTGCATTTTGATATAAAACTATAGCTATTTTTTCTAATTGATCCCATTCTAGATATTGTCTATCATAATAGATACAGGCCAAATAATTCAATGCTCTATTTTCTAGCATTGTATTCTTTTCTATAGAATATGTAGTTTTTTCCATAAAAAACACTCCTTTTTTAAACAACTGGTTTACTATAACATAAAGAAAAAGTAAAGTCAATTTTATTAACAAAAAAAAGCCTTAAATTTGGCTTTCTTTGTAATATTTACATATTTTATCTAATTCTTTTAGCAAATCGTCTATTTCTTCCATTGTTTTACATCTCGCACCGCTAGCAAATTTATGTCCTCCACCATTATATTTTTCGGCGGTTTCATTTATTATCGGTCCGCGACTACGTATATTCACTTTAAAAATACTATTTTTTTCATCCAATGTTACAAATATCCACACCAACACTTCTTTAATATAATTAAAATCATTAATCATATTAGAAGGTGTACCGTTATCAACATTGTATTCTTTTAATACTTCGGGCGTAATCTTTATATAAGCAAGTCCATTTTCAGTTAAATTCAAGTGTTCAGCTAAATAGCCGTGAAAACGTATTTCATTGATAGGACGCTCATAGAGTTGTGTATACAAATGAGAAAAATTAAGGTGATATTCTTGAATAAGTCTAGATACGATTTGAAACGTTTTGGCGGTTGTATAAGAAAGTAAAAAACGATCACTGTCGGAAACAATTCCTAAAAATAAATTATTTGCAATGTTCTGATCCATTTTTAATTGCGTTTTAAAAAGCAATTCTGCAATTAACTGGCAAGTACTAGAGGAAACATCATCAACAATTTCTAAATCTGCTTGCTTTTTTTCACAAGGATGATGATCTATTTTTATTAGTTCTTTGTAAGACAAATTTTCAATTCCATCTACTCTGTCCAATGTTGGAACGTCTAAAATAATTAATAATGGATCTTTTATTTTATCATACTCTTGTTTATCTAGTACTCCAAAATATTTAAATTTAGAAATTGAAGCTCCCACAGCAAGAACTTTTTTTTCTGGAAATGTTAAACGAATGGAATCACGAAGAGCTATTTCACTTGTTACAGCATCGGGATCAGGACCAACGTGTCTAGCAATCACAATTGTATCGTATTTTTTTATTTTTTTATAAATAAGTTTAAACTTGTCCAATGCCATAACTTATATCTCCTTATCCAATAATATTGTAAGTATCCAATGCAATCATTAATTCCTCATTAGTAGGGATAACATATACAGGTACTTTTGATTCACTACTTGAAATTAATCCTTCCTGTTTTTCCAAATAACTTGCTATTTTGTTGTTCTCTTCTTTATCTATGAAAATATCCAAACATTGTAATTTTTCAACAATTGCCTCTCTAAATTCACGAGCGTTTTCACCAAGACCAGCTGTAAAAACAAGAGCATCAACTTGTCCATTTAATTTTACATAGTATTTGGCAATATAGTCTACAATTCTATCAATGTACATATCATTGGCAAGAATACATTTTTGCTCTCCTTGTTCCATTCCGGTTTCAATATCACGGTGATCAGAATAATTTCCACTGATTCCAAGTAGCCCACTTTCCTTGTTCAAAATAGCGTCTACCTCTGTTATAGTTTTACTAGTTTTATTCATATAAAAGGGAACAATAGAATAATCAATATCCCCTGAACGCGTACCCATCATTAATCCAGCGTTTGGACTAAATCCCATGGTCGTATCTAGGCTTTTTCCATCTTTAATACAACAAATACTTCCCCCACTACCTATATGACAATTAATGATATTGATCTCTTGTTTACCTAATTTTTCTTGCATTGTTTTTGTTATATATTTATGACTGGTTCCATGAAATCCATATTTTCGAATTCCATAATTTTTATACCATTCGTAGGGAACAGAATATAAATAATTTACTTCTGGAATTGTTTGATGAAACGATGTATCAAAAACTCCTACCATTGGAGTATTAGGCATTTCACTTTGAAAAGCTTGGATACAAGAAAGCATGGCTGGATTGTGTAATGGTGCCAAATCATTAAATTTTTCACATTCTTTTATAACTTCTTCCGTTAGTAACACTGAATCTTTAAATTGATCTCCTCCATGTACTAAACGATGACCTACTCCATCAATTTCTTCCAAAGAAGATACAATATTGTTTCCTAACAATTCTTCTTTCAAATAACGAACTGCATTGTTATGATTGACTAAATCTGCTTCTTTTTTAATTTTTTCTCCATTTATTTTGATATTATAAAAACTACCATTCATTCCTATTTTTTCAAAATAACCACTTATCAATTCTTTTTCACTTGGAAGTTCAATACAATTAAATTTTAAAGAGGAACTTCCTGCATTTACTGTTAATATTTTCATATTCTTCACCTCAAATATTATTATACAAAAAAAAAAGAAGTTTTTCTATCTTTCTTTTGTTTGAAATGAATTTTTGACATTTTTATAATCGGTTTTTCGTACAAGTTCATCATAATTTATATTTCTTTTACTATTACAATCAAAATTATAGCCATATTCGTTAAATCGCTCATTAGCAATTTTATCTAAATTACTTTCGTTTTGCTTATCATAACATTTATAATGATAATCAATATGTTTACGCATAACAAATCACCTACTTTTAGTATGTATAGAATACTTATTTTTATTCATACTATAAATGGTGATCAATATGGATGAAATTTATTTTAATCAATGCATTGCTTGTACAGTAAACAATTGTAAGTTTCATAACAAAGAAAATTATTGTACACTAGGTAAAATTCTTATTTCAAATGAAAAAAAAGGAACAAATTGTGCTAGTTTTCAAAAAAAGGATTAGAAATTTTAATTTTCTAATCCTCTTTAGATTCATTTTTTTTCATTAATAATCGCAATTCACTATAAATATTCTCTTCATCTTCTTTTTCGATTTGAGAAGCAAAAAGTTCTGAAAAATACTTTATCGCTAAATCATTATCTATATTTGGATGAATTCTGCTCATTTCTGTGTAAATTCCTTTTTCTAGAAAAAAAGGTATATTTTTAATATGCAAATCTTCTTTTATAAGTCCAAAGCTAAAATGATTTCTTATAATATAATTATACATTATTTTGTTTTTCCAATACATATTTGAAGAATATCGTTCCGCTAAAACAGTATCGTTTAATCCACATTTAATACATCCTTTATTATAAGTTTTTTCATAACCATCATAATGATCATTAAATCTTAAAATAATATGTTCACAAGATGAATATTCTTCTTCTTTTACGGCTTCATACAAAATACGTTCTTCTTTGCTTAACTTTTCATTGGATTTTATCAATTCCAAATACTTTGCAACCATGTCATTACTTTCTAATTCTTGAATTTTTTCTATTACACGCTTTTTTTCCTTTACTAATTCTTCATAATTTTTTTGATTCTCGCTCATTTTAAAACCTCCCATTTGAATAAATTATATTATTTTTTGATTTTTTTTACAATAAATTTTTAAAATTTTCTTCTTTTGAATTTCCTAGTTTTAAAATTTCATGTTCTTTTATCGTTTTATAGATTAAATCTTTATAAGGAATTAAATTCTCATACTCTTGACACGTCTTACTTTCAGGGTTAATAACTGGATGTTTTGGAACGAAAATTGTACAGCAATCTTCATAGGGCAAAATACTCGTTTCATACGTTTTTATTTTTTTAGCAATAGAAATGATTTCTAGTTTATCAAAACAAGCTAAGGGGCGAATAATAGGAATCTTTACCACTTCATTAATCGCTTTCATACTTGTTAACGTTTGGCTTGCTACTTGACCAATGGATTCTCCATTGACGATAATTTTGCAATTGTTTTTACTAGCTAATATTTCTGCAATACGGTACATCATGCGACGCATGATGGTAATTAAATACTCGTGAGGTATATTTTTATAAATGGCTTCTTGAATTTCTGTAAAATTTATAACATGTAACTTTATTTCGTTATTGTATTTAGCTAATTCTTTGGCAAGAGCCAATACCTTATTTTTAGCTTCCATACTAGTATGGGGAGGGCTTTCAAAATAAAGGGCTTCTAACTTCACTCCTCTTTTTATGGTCAAATACCCTGCCACTGGTGAATCAATGCCACCACTTAGCATTAGCATTCCTTTTCCAAGTGTACTGACAGGATAACCACCTAATCCTTTAATTGTCTCAAAATAAAGATAGCTTTCGTTGTTTCGAAGCTCTAAATAGATGGTTAATTCAGGATGATGTACATCCACTCGAATCTCTTTTTTATTTTTTAATAAAAAGCCTCCCACTTCACTACTAATTTCTATACTTGTTTTATCTATTTTTTTGTTGCTTCTTTTGGTTTCTACTTTAAAAGTTTGAAATGGTTTTGTTTCTAATAAGGAAAGAAGTTCTTGTTTTATTTGTTCAAGTTCTAAAGTTTTCAATTCGTATCCAATCATAATTTCATGAATGCCAAATACTTCTTTTAACTGGCTAATTACTTTTTCAAAATCTTCATTCAAAATTCGAAGGAACATTCTTCCTTTATCAAATTTAATATCCACAGGAAACGCACACAATTTTTGTTTTATATTTTGTTTTAAAGTGGTAATAAATAAATTGATATTTTCTTTTTTTGTAGTAAGTTCTCCATATTTAATTATAATTAATTTTTCCATAGTAATTCCTTCTTTTTTTTCTTTCATTAAATCCTTACTTTAATCTATTTCTTAAATAGCTGTCAAAGAATTTAAACGGTTGTAAACGATCTGAAAACAGTTTAAAAAACGATTGATTTCCTCTGTAGTGGTTAAATAAGACAAACTGATTCGTACACTAGAAGAGGCTCTTTTTTTATCATTATATAAAGCCATTAATGTTGCTGATTCTTCCCCACTAGCGCAGGCGGTATTGGTTCCTAAATATATTTCATATTCTTCCATTGCATGGATAAAAGTTTCTGGTTTTATATTTTCTAAACTAATATTTAAAATATGTGGTATAGAATATTTGGTACTATTTATTGTAATTCCCTCATATTCATTTAGTTCACTCACAATTTTTTCCTTTAATTTTCGAATGAATGTTTCTTTTCGATCTAAATCTTGTATTCCTAAACGAATGGCTTTTGCTGCTGCAGCAATTAAAGCAACAGGAGGAGTTCCTGGGCGTAAAACGTTTTCTTTACTACTTCCTTGAATTAGTGGAGTTACACGTACTAAGTTGCTTTTGTAAAGTATTCCTATACCTTTTGGACCATAAATTTTATGAATGGAAAAGCTAGCCAAATCCACATCTCGAACATTTACAGAAACTTTACCCAAAGCTTGTGTCATATCACTGTGAAAAATGGTTTCTGAATTTTCTTTTTTTATAATTTGACGTATCATCTTTAGTGGTTCACGAATTCCAAGTTCACTATTTACAGCACAGACACTTACTAAAATCGTTTCTGGAGTTATTTTCTTTTTTAAATCTTCAAAATCAATCAAACCATCTTGATCATTTTCTATATAACCTATTTCAAAACCCAAGTTTTTTAAATACTCGCAGATAGCATAAATAGATGGATGTTCTAATTTAGAGACAAGAATATGACGCCCTTTTTTTGCGTGTGCCATAGCTATTCCAATTAAAGCCATATTATTAGACTCCGTTGCTCCACTCGTGTATATAATTTCATTTTCGCTTGTACCTAATAGTTCACTTATTTGTTTGGTGGCACTACTAATTAATTCTTTTGACTTTATTCCTAAACTATGTAGTGAGTTGGGATTGCCAAAAAATTCTTTACTAGCTTTATCATAAGAATCTAAAACATCTAAAGAAATAGGAGTTGTTGCACTGTAATCTAGATAAATCATATCTTTTCACCTCAATTCCTATTATATCCAATTTTTTCTTAAATTACTATTTTAACGTGATTTCGAAACGTAAATATATTGATCATCCCTTTTTTCTTCAATAAATCCTGCACTCAATGCCATTTTGCAGCTAGCATAATTACTTTTTTCAATAACTCCTCTTAATTTTTGTATTTCACATCGATTGTCTAATAGATATTGTGCTAATATTTCTATTATTTTTTTTCCTAATTTTTGATTTCTATAATCAGGAGAAACTGCACATTCAATTGATAAAGATCCATTTCGTTGTAATTCTCCAAGACGGATATATCCGATAAAATCTTTTTTGTATTTTATTAAATAAGAAGAATTAAATTGTAATATCTCTTTTGGATTCGTTTCAATTAATCTATTTTCTAGATTTTTAGTTACATATTTTAAAAAGTCATAGTCGTTTTCTAAAACATATCTTAGATGTCGTTGATCTTTATCAGTTTTATCGTAAGTATATATTTCTAAGTCTTTTATTTGTAATTTCATATAAATTCCTCTATTGATATTCTTCCATTAATCTTTTGTGAATTCCAGGCTCAATAATATTAATCGCCACTATCGCTTGTTCCAAAGCGTTTTTGAAGTTTCCTTTATAAAAGTTCATTTCGGCTTTCGTAAGTCCTAAATCCACTTCTTTATTTATGCGATAGCGATTTCCATACACAATTGCAGTTTCTGCCATTTTGGCTGTTTTTACAATTTCTTTTGAAGTATTAAAAACTTTAAAAACCAAATCTCTTGCAGTATCTACACGTGTATTTAAGGTTTTAATCGATATAGGAGTATTTTCTAAAACTTTAATTATTTCTTCAATTCCTTCACTTGCTTCAGACAATTCTACAAAATAATTTTCTGGAACAATAGGAAGTTTATAATCGCGAATTTGTTTTTTAGCTTTCAAAAGTATTTCTTTTATTTCATCTAATTGTTCACGAGCACGAAGTTCATCCTCTTTTAAAGATCCTATTGTGCGTAAAGCTCGTTCAAGTTTTTCTTCAGATTTGGTAAGACGTACGTTCAGATTTTCCATTTCTTTACCAAGTTTTACAAAATACGATTTTTTGCTACGATGCAATTCAATAATTTCATCGTACTTTTCATGGATCTTCGTTAATTCTTCTGCAATTTCTCCAATTACAGCCACATCTTCGTTGGTTAAATCATAACTGTATTTTATATCATCAATTTTTTTATACAAATCGTTATTAATTTTATTTAATTTAGTAACTTTAATTAAAATAGATCTTGCATAATCTTCAAATATTTTCTTAGCAATTCGTTCTTTATCAAAATCATTATCACTTGACTCAAAAAAATCCAAAATGGTTTTGAGTTCAAAAATAGAATCTTCTAAATTTAAAACATTCAGGCGCTGAAATACATCGGCAATTTTCTTATTCGCTTCCGCAATATTATAATCAATATTTAAATATTCTAAATTAAACCCCTCTTTTTCCATTTTTTCTTTAATCTTTTTGATACTATTAATTTTATTTGGAATCAATTTTTTTCCCATTAAAATAATACTTGGAGCTTCTTCCATAACTATTTTTAAATTTCCAACTACATCATCAATGGCTTTTACTATTTTCCCCACTTCTTGATATGCGTTTTTTTCCATAGCGGATTCAAATGCACTAAAAAGTTTATCAACATTTTCAAATTGAAGTTCAATTGGTGAAGCAACTACCTTAAATTCTTCACGATTATTATTGTAACGATTTAAGATTTCTCGATAATTTGCTTTTAATTTTGTAATTGTACTACGGTTTCTTTCTTCACTTAAAGTTATTCCTTTTATTTCTTCTAACAAAAAATTGGATTTTGTTTTTACATAACAAATTTCAATTTCGGCATCGGCTATTTTTCTTTTTAATTCTTTATAATTTTTTTCATTGAACAATTCTTCTATTTCCAGCAAAGCATCGGTTATTTTAGGAACTTCCACATCTTTGATTTCTTTAAATCTTCTCTGCCAATTTTCGTAGATTTCTTTAGAATCAGAATTCGTAACCAAAGGCTCTACTTTATTTAATTCCGACAAAATACTTGCTGAAATAATCAAATTCTTATCACGATCTAAATTAGCAATAGCACTTTCGTATTTTTTATGTTCTCTCTTATTGATCCAATTTAATACTACAACAAGAATAATTATTGAAACAATATAATAAGTAATACCCATTAATACAAATGCAGTTTTAGACATAATACCACTATTCCTATTCTTTATTATTTTATCATATTTTTTGTCGTTTTTGGAAAAAACATCATTAAGTTTTTTTGTTTTGCAATAAAAAAACTTCCCGAAGGAAGCTTTTATTATAATTTATATAATTTTGTATTTTTACGTGAAATTGTGAATACACCAATAGCTAATGCAATTCCAGCAATGATTACTATATAAGGAACAAAACTTCCTGTTTGTGGATTGTTTACACATTCTGCAGTATAAACATCTGCAGTTACTTCTGTTCCATTTTTTCCATAATATTTCCCGTTTACTACTTTACATACATAACTTTCTGTTACATCTACTGTATTTCCACATCCATAAGTTCCATCTTCTGTATAACATGGAATTAATTGTACTGCACATTTTTCTGCTGTATTATCAACGTTGAATACAATGGTAGCAATTGTAAAACTATCGCTTGAAACATTAGTTGAAGCATTAAATACTAAAGATGTTCCATTTGATGCGTCTGTCCAAGGGTCACTTGCTGTAATAGATTTGATTGACATATTTTGCAAAGTCAATGTTCCTGTAAATTTAGAAATAGAACTTCCTCCTGTAGTCTTACCGATAATATAACATGTTTTTGTTACGGTTCCATCGTTTGCTACTACTCTTTCATCGCATTTAAATCCTGAAAAATCCAATGCAGCGTCTACGCTCATAGGTAATATTACCATCATTGCTAAAACAATTAAACCTAAAAATTTTTTCATTTCTTTACCTCTTTCTACTTTACTATTAGTATGTCTTAATTATAACACAAAAATACATAAATGCTATATTTTTTTATAAAAAAGTGTAAATTTATGTTATGATAGTATTACAAGAATAAAAAAAGGTGGTGGATTTATGCAAAAAATAAAAATATATACTCACAACGATTCCATCCTTTTTACCTATTCTCAATCGATTTCCAATAACCAATTAAATGATTCCTCTAAAGAAATTATTTTTACTTCCCGTTATATAGAAGAAAATAACAAGATGATTTCTTCATTAATTAAAGGTTTGTGTCAAGAAGAAAAATTGTATCGTGCAACTTTTGATACCAACGAACTTGCCTTGCTACTTCTTCCTTTACTTCAAAAAATTAGTTGCATTACTGCAATTTGCATTCGAGAAAATTCTTCTTTATCTTATGAACTTTATGAAAAAATAAAAGAAAACAAAAATATTACTTACGTAGAAACGTATAGTCTTCCTTATTATATGGTAGAATTACTAGACCAAAAAGGAATCCGTTTGGAAGCTCGAAGTGAAGTTTTTTATCCGAGTTATTTTATGCAAAATAATAATCTGACAAATTTTTCAAAAATTTTTTATCAGATGAATATACGAATTGATCAAATTTTAACTGAAGAAGATAAAGACGATTTTGTTGCTTTTTGCAATATCAATAAGTATTTAAAGACAATTCATTTGGATGTTTACAATAAACAAGATTTAGAAACGATTATCGATGTGCTTACAAAAGAGAGAATAAAAAACGTCCGACTTTTAATTTATGCAAACATAAAAGATTATAAAACAATTGACTATTTAAAAAAGGTAAATAAAAAAATTAAAAAAAATAAATTAAGTATTGAACTTATTTATTCAAAAGAATATTTAAACAATAACCTATTTCCGCAAATTATAATGAACACTTTAAAATTTTGTGGAGTTATTTTAACTATTTTAGTTATAGGTATTATTAGTTATATTGTCATTAGCAACTACATTGCCTTACAAGAAGTAAACAACATTCAAGAAAATTTAAAAGAAACTATAAAAGATAAGGAAGGAAGTCAAATTATAGATCCTGTAGATAGTTCAAGAGTTATTAAAAATAAATATATTGCTTCTATACTTACAGTAAATCCAGATGTTGTCGGCTGGCTTAAAATAAATGAGACCAACATTGACTACCCTGTTGTTCAGACAAAAGATAATGATTATTATTTGAAACACAATCTTTACAATGAAGAAGATAAAAATGGTTGGATTTTTATGGATTATCGAAATAACAATTACGAGTTAGATGCCAATACTATTATTTTTGGCCATACTATGTATTATAGTGGGGTTATGTTTGGAACATTGGCTAACGCTTATAAGAAATCTTGGTATAGCAATCCAGAAAATCTTGTAATTTCGTTTGATACTATTTATGAAAGCAATAAATACCAAATATTTTCCATTTATAAAGTTCCCAAGACTACAGATTATTTACAAACTTATTTTGAAAACGATGAAGAGTTTTTAGAATTTATCGATTTAATTAAAGGTCGTAGTATAGAAGATTTTCAAATAGAAATAAATCCTGGAGATAAAATTTTAACTTTATCAACTTGTTCAAATTATTCTGAAAGATTAGTAGTCCATGCCAAATTAATAGCCTGATTTCTCAGGCTTTTTTCATGGTTTCTAAATTTTTTTGTAAACGTTCATTGTTTTCATCCAACTCGATTGCTTTTGATACGGCTTCTATCGCTTCCTCTTTTTTTCCAAGGTAAAAGGCAACGACACTAAGCATATCATAGAAATACGAATTCCAACAAAAACTTTCGTTTATGTATGTTTTGTTTTTTTCCTTAATTTGACTGGCTTTTTTTAAATATTCATACGTTTTTTGATAATTTTGTTCTTCATAGTAAATGTTTGCAAGTTCTACATATCCTTCTCTTAAATAGGGTGCTTCTTGAATGGCATACTCTAACCACATCTTTGCTTCTAATGGCCTTTTAAGTCCTTTGTAAGATCTTGCAATGAAACGCATAGAAGCAGCTCTTTCATCTTTCCAGGTACTTGTCTTTAAATTTAAATGTTGTATCAGTGTATCAATTGCTTCATTCCATTTTTCATAATACATATATTCTCGTCCTAAGTAATGCATATTTCTATCATCCGTCGGATCTTCTTTTACGCTTAATTCTAAAAGCGGCAAATAACTCGCTCTTGTTTTCGTAATATCTTGGTGATGATTCAATACAATTCCTTCTGCAATTACACTCTTTTCTGTTTTTTCTAAACATTTTAAAACTTCATGAACAGGATGATGCCAAATATAAGAATTTCTTTTATGAATTTTAGATATATAAAAAGTTGTTGCTGGATGACCATAAGCATCAAAACTCCAATTGTACAAATAGTCTACACGTGTTGGGTTTTCGGCTAGCCAAACTTTTTCTAGTTTTTCTCGCCATCCCGGTTCAAACGCTTCATCCAAATCGGTACAAACACAAATATCTGCATCTTCTGGAACCATTTCTAATGATTTATTTCTAGCAATATCAAAACGAAAAGGTTCTATTATTTCTTGTTTTACATGAACATTTAATTTTTCTAATTTCTTTACTGTATCGTCTTTTGATCCTGTATCTAATATGTAAATTCCATCCGCTTCTTGCATACTTTTAACATAATCTTCAACAAATTTACTTTCATTTTTACAGATAGCGTAAACATAAACTTTCAATTTTTTCATCTTTTTCCTCCCTAAATAATATATGAGAGGAAATAAATATCATGTAATGCAATGGTTTTAGAAAACAAAAAAAGAAAGAAATTTTTTCTTTCCTAATTACAGATATAGCCTAAACCGGATAAATAAGCTCTTAATATATTTGAATTGTTTGGAAGTCTACCATTTAAATCTTTATTCATATCCTCTAAAGTCTTATTCTCTTTAATTATAATCATTTTATTGGCTTCGTTAAATGTTGTCATTCCTACTCTATTTTTAATTCCTACTTCTTTATTATAATTCTTAGCAACATCATTGTAATTATTTAAAGTATCAAAATACAATTGTGTCTTTCTAGTTGCCATATAGAAATTATCCTTTGCATCAATACCTATAATATAAGAATCTGTAATTTTTGCTTTTAATTCTTCATCCTGTTCTTCAGGTTTACTACATTTTAAATATTTTACAGGTGCTTGATTTGCAATTGTCAATTTGGCTTTTACAGTATTTTGATTGTTGTACTCATCACTTATAATAATCTCAACTTCGTGTTCCCCTAAAGTAGAAACTATAGTACTTATATCTGTCTTAAATTTATAAGTGCATTTAGAAGCATCTAAACATTTTTCAATAAAGTCTTCTTCTTTTATAGTAGCATTCGGTAATAACACTAAATCGTTTGTTATAGCTTCTGGCTTCGTAGAATCGTCCACAATAATTGTACCTTCTGCATTTTCTTTTCCACAAATAATTTTATATTTGTAAGTGCTTACTTTATTAACATTTACTTCATTTAAATTTAGAAGGCAATCATTTTTACTATACCCTGAAATTGTAGCATAATCTTCCACATCATTAGACAAAACACTTCCTAATTCTAATTTTATTTCTTTTGGAACAATATGTTTTGTAGCACTCTCTTTTGCTAAAGTAAGAAAATAATACACTCCTATTCCAATTGCTCCTATTAAAACAATTATTAAAAAAATAATTAGTATACTTTTATTGTCTTTTCCTTTTTTCTTTTTAGAAGTATCTTCAAATACTGGAGGAATAGGAACTTGACTGAATTCATCAACTGGCGTTGAAGTTGCATTTATTTCTGAATTAATAGGTGCTACTTCGATTTCTTTATTTTCAACTGGATCTGGTATGGTAGTACTTTCTAAAATTTCTGTTGGTTGCGTATTTATAGTTCCATTTGCCTCTTCTGTCTCGTTATGGATATTCTTGATTGGCTCGATTCTATTTTGTTCAAATGTTTCTATAGGTGTAGTACTCTCTATTTCCATTGGTTCTTCTTTTAACATATTGCTTGGAATTGAAGCAATATTTGGAGAATAATTCTCCCAACTAGAATCTACTAACGTTTCCGTTTTATTTTCTACAGAACTATTTTGATAAAAATTTTCCGAAGGTTTTTGATTCACGTCATTTCCATTTAAAATAGAATCCAAAGTTGGAGAATTTATTGTATTCATCGTTCCTACTTGGTTAGTTGATTCACCAATTCCTTGCTGTTGTAAAATCGTAGTGTTTAAATCATTATGAATTGTATTTTGATTCAATTGACTTGACGTTTGTTTGTTTTCATTATTCTCGAAAACACCATTAGCGTTTTGATTGTTTTGATTGTTTTGATTGTTTTGATTGTTTTGATTGTTTTGATTGTCCATAGTATCAATCCCCTTTATCATAATCACAATTATAACTAGAATACAATAAAAACGCAAGAAAAAAGAAAAGTGCTACTTTACACTTTTCTTTTTTCTCAACATTAACTATTCTTTATTTTTTTCATATAATAACGAATTTGAGTTGACCAAGTCTTACTTTCCGCATATTTTTTTCCGATTGACTCTGGTGTTTTTAATCCCTTTTTATAATAATTGTTGGATAAATTTTTAAAGAAAGCTTCAATACCAGAATTTAAAGAACTAAATCTTGCATAGGAACTGCCTCCACAAGTATTGCTTCCTTTCATTCCACCAACATTATTACAATGTTTTACAAGAGAACTACAAGTCCCTGATGAACAACCTGTCTCATGCAAAACGATTGCTAACGCTAAATAAGGATCTACACCATATTGAATTGATAACTTGGCAAAAAGCGTTCCATATCCTTTTAATGTTGATTTTAAATTTTTATCTAATTTTTTAGCTAACTGTTCAAGTGTCATTCCATTGTAAACGATTTTTGGTTCGTTTTCAATCTCGACGGTTTTACTTGCATTCGTTTTGTTAGCGTATTCATTTATTGCTAATATTTCATTAGCGTTTTTTCGATCTAGTAACGTTTGGTTACTAATACTACTTACCAATGTGGTTTTGTTTGGAAGAATAGCAAAACTATTTTCCACACTTTTTGTTCCATCTAACGTTTTTACAGTACAGATGTTAACAAGAAGGATCGTGGTTATGGCCATTATGGCCTTAACCGACGGTAATTTTTTCATTTTTACTCTACCTCTTTTTTGCGGAACGGTATTTATATTATCATATTCTAACTTAAGTGTCAAATTGCAGGCGTTTTCTAAATGAGAAAAAAGAGATTTTGTAAGTCATGCATTTGTATATTTCCTAAGAGAAAGTAAGTTTATATTTAGATAGGAGAAAAACTTATAAATTGTCTTCCCATCGAATTAAAACTTTCTTCTAACTGTTCTTTAGGAACTTTATAATTTTTCTCCTCTTTTAAAGGATCATTTATATAATAATATTCTTCATCCATTCCTGTTAATAAAACTGTATGGGAATTTTTAGGATACGTATAGGTATATTTTTCATCGTAACTAAACCACTCATAAATATTCTCAGCTTTTTGATAATCCATTGTAATCCATATTATACTTGGGTATTCATTCGCAGCAAGAACGTATAAAGGAGATTTATTCGCTTCTCCAAGCATCAAAACCAATTCCTTTTGTAAATGGTAATCTTCAAGTATTTTGATCATCGATTTTGCGATTACAGGTTCAAAGGCTCCCCACCCTCTATTTCTGCTTGAAGGATCTCCAGCATAGATTTTTGAAGGATCAGGGCCGAATCTTTTCCCTTCTTTTTCGTAGACATTGTCTTTTTCTAAATAGTCATTTATAAATTCTTTTAAAGTGACATCTACCCCAATATAATTTAAGAGCATAACCGCACTTGCAGATTCACAACCATTGGGATAATCTGGATTTTGCAAAATAAGAGATACATTTTTTTGGTTTGCCTTTTCTTTTCTAAAATCTTCGTATTCTTCTTTCGTATTAAAATAGAGATTGTAAGGAATTTCTTGTCCAAGTTTTAATTCAAAAATAGGATTAAATAAATGGATTTGATAATTTTCTCTTTTCATTTGGTAGGTAGCTAAGATTTTTTGCGTTGTAAAATAGTCCTTCTCTAAAGATGGAATTAAAGCATATTTTAATTCATTATGTTTTCGAATGTAAAGATTCAACCAAATAATATTAGATAAAATTAAAATTATTATTAAGCCGAGTCCTATCCATTTTTTATGTCTTCTCATCTTTTCGAAGTCTCCTCTTTTTTCTATTTTGGTTATATCATAGATATAGAATAATGACAACAAATACTTTTTTGAATTGATAGATAAAAAATATTTTTACTTAAAGAGTGAAAATTTATAGAGAATATACATTTTACAAAAGCATTTATTTAAAAGATTACACATTTTTAATTAGAAATATATAAAAATCCAAAACAAATGTTCCTCGTTCTAGGTTTTAAAAAAGGAAACTTACCACTAAAAAACTGGCTACAATTCCAATAAAATCAGCAAATAAACCAGTTGATAAAGCGTACCTTGTTTTATTAATTTTAATGCTTCCAAAATAAAGTGCTAAAACATAAATCGTTGTATCTGTACAACCTTGAATTGTACTAGCAAGTCTTCCAACAAAAGAATCTGGACCGAAATTAGCAAATATATCGTTCATGATAGCTAAAGAGGCCGTTCCTGAAATTGGTCTTACAAATGCCATAGGCAAAATTTGAATGGGTAAATGTATTTTGGTTAAAATGGGAGCAATGATTCCAAAAACAGTTTCCAAAAGTTGACTTTTTAAAAATATATTAATGGCAAAAACCATAGCAATTATGGATGGAAAAATATGAAATACCGTAATTAAACCTTCTTTTGCTCCTTCTAAAAAAGTATCGTAAATCATTACTTTTTTTCGAAAAGCATAAAAAATAACAATCAGTACAAATAGCGGAATAATTAATTTGGATATGGTATTCATCTTTTTTTCCTCTTTCTTCTTATATAATCTAAAGTTAAACCGGCTACACTTGCACAAATTGTTGCTAAAATCGAAGTCAGAATAATTTCTTCAGGATTCGTACTGCCATGCATCATACGAAGAGCAATTACGGTAGTTGGAACGATAGTAACTCCACTTGTATTCAATACCAAGAAAGTAATCATAGCATCACTTGCTACGTCTTTTTGATCGTTTTCTTTTTGCATTTCTTCCATCGCTTTTAAGCCGAATGGTGTAGCTGCACTTCCAAGACCCATGGCATTGGCAACTATATTAGAAGTAATATAGCCTAAAGCTTTACTATCTTTTTTTAAAGATGGAAATAATTTGCTTAAAACGGGTTTTACAAAATTGCCTACTTTTGTAAGCATTCCACTCTTTTCTGCAATTTTCATAATTCCAGACCACAATACAATAATAGGGAGTAAATCCAAAATCATTTGGACTCCATTAGAAGCACTATTTAAAATCGTATCGTTCAAATCATTTATACTTCCAAAAAAACAAGTAAAAAGTATTCCTATAATGATGAAAAAACCCCATATTTTATTTATCATGTGTAAACCATCCTATAATTTTTTGAAATAAATTTTTCTTTTTTTCTTCTACTTTTTCTTGTTTTTGAACATAAATTTTCTCTTCTTTTAAAACTTCTTCTTTTAATTTTATCTTTATGGAACCCACTACACTTCCATTTTCGTATTCTTTTTGTTTTTCTAAATGAATATCTAAAGAGATATTTTCTTTTTCGCTTTTTTTGACCATTAAGTAAATGTCTTCTTTTATATATAAAGTGTTATTTTTATAATAATTTTCATTCTCTACTTTAAAATTATTTTTATCAACCACTTTTACGCTTTCGTATTCTTGAAATAAAGTTTCGTATAAATATTTATGATCATCCCAATCATCGGGATCGTTTAAAGAAACTATGGTAATATTTTTGTTTTCTTTCGAAGCCGTTGAAACCAGTGTTCTACGAGCACGCTCTGTAAATCCCGTTTTTCCTCCTGTTGTAAATTCGTATAGAGTTAACATTTTATTTTTATTTGTCCAACTGTATGTTTTTCTATCGCTTTTTGCCACATGATTTTTGGTACTGACAATTTCTTTATAGACATCATTTTTCATAGCATAACTAGATAACAAAGCCATATCGTAGGCTGTTGATTTATTTCCTTCTCCTTTATTATTTTCTAAACCGTGTGGATTTATAAAAGTAGTATGATTCATTCCAATTTCTTTTGCTTTTTGGTTCATGAACTCAACAAATGTATCCACATCTCCACCTACAAATTCTGCTATTGCTAAAGCCGCATCATTTCCACTTCGAAGCATTAAGCCATAAAGCAAATCTTTTAATTTCATGGTTTCTCCTACTTCAATATAAATTCCACTTCCAAAAGATTTTAAAATGGTATTGGTGGCGGTTACATCGCTATTTATATCTTTAAGTTCAATTGCAACTACAGCCGTCATAATTTTAGTTATACTTGCTATTAAATGTTCGTCATAAGCGTTCTTTTCAAAAAGAACACGATGTGTATCCATATCCATAGCAATAATATTACGGGCACTAATTGCTTGTGTTTTTATTGGTCCCCAAAAGAAAAAGAAAAGTATCAAACCTAGCCATAGTTTTTTCATATCGTTCACCTAAAAAATAGTATGAAAAAAAGGACTTTTTTAGTCCTAGTCATTGGTATAATTATAAATTCCGTGAATTTTTTCTAACATTTCCGTACTTACCGTGTCTAAAACCCATTTGCCATCCTTTTTTAAAACCTTAAAATCTATAGTGTATTCAACTGTTTTGGTTGTTTTTTTCATTTGATCCAATTTGTAATTTAAAAATTTTTTGGCCTCATAATTTCCATCAACATCCATAAATTCATTTTTATGATTGTTTTTGTATTCCTCGGCTTCTTTTTGGGCACTATATAAATCGTATACTGTAATCTTAGTCTTTACAGTTGCTTCTTCACCATTATAATTTTCTTCTACGATTTTGTAACTTAAATCTTTGTATTGTTTGGTCATAACATTTTTGTATTTCTCACTGGTATCCTCATCAAACTCTTCATCTTTGATCACATTGTCTAATTCTGCTAAAACTTTTTCATGTTGATTGTTGTATTTGTTTAAATATTCCTTAACCGCATCACTAGCTTTATCTTTTGTGCAAGCACATCCCACTACCATACATAAAGTAATTAAAAATAAAACAGTTTTTTTCATACTCTTTTTCTCCTTTATTCTTAGCATTACCAAAAGGTATTCAAATTATACTTCTTGTGATAAAATACTATTGGGTGAAACAATGAAAAGATTATTAACCGGTTTAAAACCAAGTGGAGAATTAACTCTTGGAAGTTTAATAGGTGGAATTAAACAAAGTGTAGAGTTTCAAAATAATTATGATTCTTTTATTTTTGTTCCAGATTTGCACGCGATTACTGTACCTCAAGAAGCCTATCTTTTAAAAGAAAGAATTCGAAAAAATGTAGCTCTTTATTTGGCATGTGGGATTGATCCCCAAAAAAATACCATTTATTTACAGTCTGAAAATGTGTACCACACCAATCTTTCGTGGATTTTGGAATGTCATACCTATATGGGAGAAGCAAATCGCATGACACAATATAAAGATAAAGCCAGTAAAAAAGAACAAGTGAGTGTTGGATTGTTTACCTATCCTATACTAATGGCTGCAGATATTCTTCTTTATAGTGCAAATTTTGTTCCTGTTGGAATCGATCAAAAGCAACATGTCGAATTAACTCGTAATATTGCTGAAAGATTTAATCATAAATATGGAGATACGTTTACTATACCAGAACCAATAATTCCCAAAATTGGAGCCAAAATTATGGATTTACAAAATCCGACGAAAAAAATGAGCAAATCTAGCGGGGATACTAAAGGCTCTATTCTTCTTTTGGATTCTGAAGAAGTTATTCGAAAAAAAATAATGTCTGCGGTTACAGACAGTGATAATAAAGTATATTTCGATATTGAAAAAAAACCTGGGATCTCTAATCTACTTACCATCTATTCTTCTTTAAGTAATAAATCACTTCAAGAGGTTGAAGAAATTTTTAAAGATTCAAATTATGGTTATTTAAAAAAAGAAGTTGCTGATTTAGTAGTAATCACTTTACTAGAAATACAAAAAAAATATCAAGAATATGTGCAATCTGGTATTGTTGATGAAGTTTTAGATCATGGAAGAAAAACTGTTGAAAAAATTGCAAAAGAAAAATATGAAGAAGTTTTAAAAAAATTAGGCCTAGGGCGATTCTAGCGAATGTTATTATAAGAGAGTTTAATAAAATCATAAACTCTTTTTAAATTGTCATCGTAATCTTTTTGTAAACAATTTGTCATTTCTTTGTAAATTTTTTCTAAGTCGCCACCATTTTTGTTCAGCCATTCATAATACAAATATTTTAACTTACTACTATTTTTTTCTTGATACAAAGTATCAATTTCACATTGAATTAGTTTTTTCATTTCTCTTACTTGACGAATTCCATTATTTTTTGCATATTTCTTGATTTTTTCATATTCTAAAGTACTTTCCTTCATTGTAAACATAACTTCACTTAAATTTAATTCATCACTAGGAAGAAGTTTACTTCTACTTATTACTTGACCATTTTCATTAATTTCTAAGGCCAAAGCGTTTTTGGTATCACTAATTAAAAATGTATATTCACAAGTTTTGCTACTTGATTTTAATATAGTTTTATCTTTAATTTGTATAAGTAAGGATTCTGGAAATTTTGTTTTGTATTTTAAATTGTCTTTTAAACATTCCGTTGAAACTCGAAATATAGGAATTTTTTTTACAAAATCAACTTGATCTTTTTCTTCCCATTCATAAAATTCATATAGATTTTCATCTTCTCCAAAATTTAGAAGAACGTCGTAGTAATAATACATTTTTTAAGCTCCTTTCAAAAGATAATAAGATGATTATTATCCCAAATAAAAACAACAAACATTCAAATCGTTTACTAATAAATTTAACAAAATCTAAAAAACTATACCCCATTGTAAACAAGTTTGTATAAAGTATAATAAACATGAGGCCAATACTAGATAGTAGGGTTCCAAAAATTGTTCCTAATACATTCATAAATCACCTATTTTAATTTTATTTCTTATTTTTAAAATTTATTATATAATTAAATAGGTGATCGAATGAAATATGTAATTTATATTCTTTTAGGAATTTTACAGGGTTTTACAGAACCTCTTCCTATATCTTCTAGTGGCCACTTGTTTTTATTCAAAAATATCTTTAATACGGATATGCTCAATGATTTGAACTTTGAAATTTTTGTGAATTTTGGTTCTTTTTTAGCTATACTTTTTATTTTTTTGCCTGATATTATTAAATTATTAAAATCTTTTTTTACTTATCTTTTTAAAAAAGAAAAAAGAAATTTAGTTAAACATGATTTTAAATATTGTTTATTAATTCTTGTTGGAAGCATACCTGTTGGGATTTTAGGAGTATTGTTGAAGGATAAATTAGAAAATGCATTAAATATTAAATTATTAGGAATTGCTTTTTTAATCACAGCGATTTCTTTGTTTCTAGTAAAAAATATAAAGGGTGAAAAAGAAGATAAAGATTTAACTGTGAAAGATGCAATTATTATAGGACTTTTACAAATGGTTGCATTGTGTCCAGGAATAAGTCGTAGTGGTATCGTTTTAGTAGGCTGTCTTCTTTGCAGATTAAAAAAAGACGCGGCTTTAAAATATACATTTATGCTTTATTTTCCTGTTAGCATCGCATCGATGGGACTTGGTGTATTGGACTTTTTTGAGAACCCAGCTAGCAGTAGTTTACTTCCAAGTTATGTAATTGGGATGATTTTTGCTGGAATCGTTACTTATTTTTCTTACAGATGGTTATCCAATCTTGTAAAAAAAGGAAAGTTATGGAAATTCTCTATTTACTGTTTATGCCTAGCCTTTTTCATCTTTATTTATTTTAGATAAGATTGAAAAAGAAAATTAGCTTTTAATTAAAAAATTGTCACCTGTATTCTAAGTAGACAATTTTTTTATTTTCTTCTACAAAAAATGGATACTTAACATTCCACTAGCTTTTATCCTTGTTTCCTAAAAAAAACTTGTCTCTTTTATTTGGTTTGAAACAAGTTTAAAAATCATTTTATCCATTTTTATTTCTTTTTTAAATGTAGTTCTATATCATCATTTAAAAATTCTTCATCAAAACAAGGACCTATGTGAATAATCTTATCGTTTAAAGCTCTACTATTGTTTTTATGAATTGAAATCACTAAATACTGCATGGCATTCTTTTTTAGTTCAATAGAAGAAAATAGATTGTTTTTAGTAGACTGATTTAGTTTTTGTAAATTCACTACTTCAGAACTCGCTAATTTTTTACTATTTTCTAATTGTTCTAATATACTTTCTAATTCATCTTTAAACGTTGCGGTTAAAGATGAATTCTCCTCTTCAAGTGATTCTTTTGAAGTGTTAACTCTTGATGAAACTAAAGTATCTTTTTCAACGGTATAAATATAATAATCTTTATTCTGCGCCCTTTCAAATAGAATATTTCTCAATTTATCTTCGTAGTCTTTTATCAGTATTCTCTTACTTTCTAATAATTCTTCAGAGTATTCTTTTGCGTAACTAGGAATATTAAATTTTATTGAATTTAATTCTTTTTCAATGAATTGGAAATTATCATTTAGAATACTATACAAAATTTTAATTGTAGATTCTAACTCTTCGTATTTTTTATTGAGTTGTTTTGCAGAATGAATTACATGCTTTATATATGCGTACTTTTGAGGCAAATAAATCGAATTTACATCTAACTGATATGTAAAAACCAACTCATACAAAAATGATTCTGAGAAAGGACAAATTATATAATTTTCTAATTCTTTATTTTCTTCTTTTGTTAAAGAAAGAAATTTTTGGAATCTTTTCCTTGATTCTTGAAAAAAATGATGTTTCTTAAATTTTTCTATATAAATCGTTTTAAAAAATTCGATTGGAATAATCATAAAATCGAATTGGTTACACAGATAACCTATGGAAGAAAGATTTGTGGTTAAAAAAGAAGAAGAAAGTTCGATTCTATAATCTGCAATTATTTTTATTGGATATTGTTGTGAAAGAAAAAAACCAACAATTTCAACGGGAAGATTTTCTAGATCTTTTTCTGTAATTTCTTTTAAATAAAGAAACTTTCCTTGGTACTCTATTCCTATTTTTTGATTTAATTCCTTTTCTGTGTCCAAAATACAATTAGGAACATTTCCATAATTTATCCAACAACGTTCGCATGCTTCTCTTAACACTGTACGAATATTATCATAAAAATATATTTGATTACTTTTTTGAATATGATCACATAAATCCTGTATTATTTTATAATCCTTCTTTTTTTGCCATTCAATAGTATCCATATTTAAACCTTCTTTTAAATGATTTTTATTTTAATAATTTTTCTTATTTCTGTCAAATTAATTTTCTATTTCTTTTATATTAGAATGCTGTTCTAACTCTTCTACGTTTACATTATTGATAGAATGAAAACGTTTGGTAATTTTATCAGTGGTAACATTGATTTCTTTTACATCTTTTGTAACGGTATCAATACTTCTTGACAATTTGTCCCAACGTTCTTTGTATCTAGCAAATTCAAAAGACAATCTGTTTAGTTCTTCATGGATTACTTTCGTATATTTATCTCTTTCCATATTCTTTAAGATCATTCCAATTGTAGTTAAAGTACTCATTAATGTAGTAGGACTCGTTATCCACACTTTTTTGTTGTAGGCGTCTTTTATTAAGTCTACGTGATAAGCATTAAGTTCAGCAAATATAGCTTCTGCTGGTAAAAAAAGAATGGCTTCCCCTGCTGTTTCTCCAGGTACAATATATTTACTACTTATAGCATCAATGTGTTTTTTTACATCCATTTTAAATTGTTTGGTTGCTATTTCTCTTTGTTCTTTTGTTAAATTTCGATCGGTCATTCTTTGATAGTTTTCCAAAGGAAATTTGGAATCAATACAGATAGTTCCTAAAGGACTCGGTGCATAAAGAATTGCATCGGCAATAAAGCCATTCGAAAGTTTGTGTTGAATAGCATAAATGCCTTTTTGATTTTCTCCAAATACACTTGTTAAGATATAATTTAAGTTTACTTCTCCAAAAATGCCTCTTGTTTTTTTATCCGTTAAAACACTTTGTAAAGAGACAATTTCCGTTGATAGTCCATCAATTTTCTTTTGAGCTTCGTCAATTTTAGACAAGCGTTCTAAAATACTTGTAAATGTCTTGTTGGATTTTTGAAAGTTTTCTTCTAATCTTTCGTTTACCTTTTCATTCATATAATTGATTTTGTTTTGCATTTGCTCATTTAAATGTTCAAAATCTTTTCTTAGGTCATTAGAAAAACCAAGTTTAAACTCACCTATTTCTTTTGTAATGTTGGTTTCAAACCTTCCTAATCTTTCCGTTACTCCACTGTCTTCTTTTCCCTTTACTAAAATTAAAATAAGCAATAAAACAATAAAAATTAGGATACCTAAAATTACATACTCCATACAAACCTCTAATCCAATTCAAATTTTTTATTTATAAACTTACTTGTAATAAATGCAAGTAAAACTAATACAACTACTTTTAAAAAAGCAATAGGATGCGTTAGACTTTGTACTAGGCTTGTCCCAACAAATCCCCAAAACAAAACCAAAAATACTTTTCCGATGCATAAAGCTATTAAAAACTTTTTAAATGACATTTTTGATAATCCAGCTGCAATATTTACTAAAAAAGCGGGAGTAAATGGCACTGCAATAATAGAAGTTAATTGTTCCAATTTTACTTTGTTTACTGTGTTCATGATTTTTTTTACTCTTGTTTTTTCTTTCATTTTTTTATCAAACCAATTCTTTATTTTTTTTCGAAATAAAAAGAAAGACATTAAACAACCCAAAACGGTGAATAGCCAAGAGATAAGAAATCCAAAAATGTTTCCAAAAACCAAAAAATTAATTGTTATAAATACGAACAAAGGAAGAATGGGAACTATAGATTCAATTAAAATACAAAAACAACCTAAAATAGGACCATAAATTCCAATATTTAATAAAAAAGTATTAATAATTCCATCTAAGTTTTTTATAAAATCCATCATATGTATCACTTTTTTTATTATACCACATGAATAGGAAATTATTTTGATTAGATTCCTTTTTATGTTAAATTTATGAAAAGTTTTTTCTTTTATTAAATTGAACTTTTTTTCGAATGAGTTCCTCTTTTTGATTTATAGAATCTTCTTGAGTAGGCATTTCATCATACATCAACGGAATCGATTTGGCCATTCTTCTTTCGATAGTAATAACCCAATTCTTTTCTCTTTCTAAAATAATTTATTTTTTGATCATCTAGAATATAAAGGATAGAGCTTCTGTCTTCTAAAGTAGGACGTAAAGAAAAACGATTAACCATATTTTTATCTATTGGACGTTGTGCATATTTTTGAAAATCTTGTATTTTTCTTTGCTCTATATATTCTTCAAATTGAGAAAAAACCTCTAAAGCTTTGGAAGTAAAATAGATACTTAATTGATTTTCTTCCTCATTTTGTAATTTTAAGCCATAATATTCTTCCTTTTTTTTGTATGTATCATAACCTACCGAAATCAGTTTTTTTTGTAAAAATTGTTGAAACAATCTTTCAAAAACACCTTTTGTAGTTTCGTTTGTTTTTTTATCTACCTCATAACGAATTAGTTTTCTATTTTCTTTGGTAAAAAAACGAAAATAAAATGTGTCTGTGGAAATTAAACTATTTCCACTATGTTTACCAACTAATACAACCAATTCTTTTTTTTCCATAGTAAAAGCCTCCCTTAAGCATTTTCTATATTTATTTTAATATACTTTTTCTTCTACGTCAATTTGGAGGCTTAATTTATTATCTTTGTAAAGATTCGTTTGTACGCATCACTTGTGTTACATCGTATCCATAAAATTCTAAAATACTCACGACTTTACGACTATGAATCCCTTTTAAACACATAATATAATATTTATTATTTTTATTTAACAATTCTTTATAATTTAATAGCAATTTTTGATAAGGTATATTGACACTTCCTGGATAAGGATTCTCTTTATATGTTAGTTCATCACTTACATCAATTAAAGTTCCCATGGTAGAGTTGTATACATTTAAATCTATTCTTTTCATTTGTTTCACCACTATATTATATGAAACTGTTAAAAAATACAAAGGATATAAAACTAATTTTTTATTCTCTTATTTTTTAGTTATTTTATAAAAGAAAAAAAGCCTTTATTTTTTAAGGCTTCTATAAGTATTACTCATCACTAAAAAAATCATCAAAGAATTCATCGTCTGTAATAATATTATCATCAACAATCACACTATCTACATCTACATTAATTTTGGGTTTATCAGGAAGTTTATTATCTTCTTTCTTTTGATTCTTTTTTTGCGTTGTTTTCTTGGGAGAATTTACATTTTGTACCTTAGATACAGGTGCTTCTTTTTTTGCTTCTTTTGTTTCTTTACTTTTTTCTTGTTGTTTAGATTCTTCTAGTTCTTTCTTTTGTCTTTCCTCTTCTTCATCAAGTTCTTTTAATTTTTTATCAATATCCGCAATCATTTTATCTATATCTTCATTTGTCATAGGAGTGTCTTTTAAAAATGGATTTGAAGATTTGAAAGGATCCATGCCATTCATATCTTTCATAAAAGGATTAGACCCACCAAAGGGAGACATTCCATTCATATTTGGCATTCCACTTGAGTTACCGAAAGGAGACATTCCAGGAAGTCCCATATTAAGGTTGTCTTTATTATTTTCCATATCTTCCAACATTTTTTTACGTTTTTCTTCTGAAACAAATTTTTTTACATCAAACAAAGAAATGTTTTTTTCTTTACGAGAAGGAAGTTCGGCTTTTTTTCGTTCGATTCCCCAATCCATTTTAAAATCAGGCTCTAATTTTGTTTTAAATGGATATTTACGTAAACGTATAATTATAGCTTCAAATAATTTTAATTTTTGTAAATCAGTTACCGTTACAAGTGGTGTGGATGCCGTCTTGTCCTTTTCTTTTGATTTTACTTCTCCACACATTTTACTGATTTCTTCTAAGGCAGCCATTTCTGTACTAATCAAATAAATCCAATTTCCACAGTTTCCTTTAATAACTTCAGCAACTTCTTTTCCATATACATCATTTAACTGCGCAAAGTTTTGGATAATGAATGTAAAACGTATATCACGACTACGAGCAGCGGAAACCATGCTGTCTACATCTTTTAAAGGTGGCATATTGGCAAATTCGTCTAAGATAAAATTGGTTCGAAATTGTAATTTTCCTCCATTTTCTTTAGCCACATCAATTAAAGTTTCGTAACATTGCTTAATAAAGATGGTTAACAAACTGTGGTACGTGGTTTTTTCATCGTGAATAATCATAAAGACTGCTGTTTTTTCTTTACCAATATCACGCATATCGAAATCGCTATACGAAAGCATTTCACTTAATATCTCTCGAGAAGCAAAAGTACGAATCTTTTGGCGGAATGTAGAAGTAATTCCACCAGCTGTATCTTTGGGAGCGTTAATTGTTCCGGATGCAAAAATATAGGCGCTTGAATCTTGTCCTTTTAAGTTAAAGTATTCTTTAATATAAGTACTAGCAGCAAAACGTTCTTCTCCCACACTACTCATATAATTAATGGAATTCATGTTGACTTCTTCTTCTTTGGCATCCATAAATAACCCTAAAGCAAGACCTGAGAAGTAATCAGCAGCACTGTTTTCCCAAAAAGGTTCACTTTTATTATTGGGATCTCTTATAATATTTAAAGCGACATCGTCTAATAATTCTGTTGATTTATCAACATTACCATTTTGATAATTTTGATAAGGTAATGTAAGAGGATTCCAAGCGTTTCCATTTTTTGGATCCCTAAAGTTTAAAACAATGATCTTATACCCTTGTTCTTTTAAATATTCTGCACTATATTCGTAAATTTCTCCTTTAGGATCAGTAATAATCATAGATTCCCCTTTTTTGGACAATAAATTAATCATAGGTTTTACAACAGTTTGGGTTTTTCCAGAACCTGTAGATCCTATAACTAAGTTATGATATTCTCCATTGTCAACCCAAATGTCTTTTCCGTTATTTATTAGAGGAATTCCTGCTGCGTTTACTTTTTTTTCACTTGCTAGTACATGCTCGATATTTTTATCTTCTTTAATTTCATTGTCTTTGCTCCATCTTGAATAACCCTTTTCTTCTTTTTCCTTTAGCGTTATTCCAATTCCATGTCCTTTTTCTCGATCAAAAATATAAGAAGATACAGAAGTAAATATAATAATCAAAGCAGTAAAAAACATAAGCATGGTAAGAATTAAATTATCTCCAACAAAGGCTGGAAATGGATTTAAGCCAAAAAATTCGCCTTCGTTAAAAAACGAGGTGAAATTTAATACCGCTATTGCACATAAATACAACAAAAAGATACAAAAGATTAGAAACATAACGAAATCTTTTGATGACACTCTAAATTTCATAAAACATACCTCCAATAAGTAAACTTGTACTTCAATTTCTTTCTTATTTTACTATACTATTTTCGTTTTCGCAATTCTAATTTATTCCTTTAACAATGCTTTGCATATTATTTTTATCACAATTATATATATAAGTTGTTGGAACACCTACATTACTAAAATAGCCTTTTAAAAGAATTAAAAAATCTTCTTTTTGATTAAAAATATTTATAATTCCTTTTATTTTATAAGTAGGAACTTGATAGTTTTCATTTTTATTATAAATATCTAAATGTATAATCGATGATTTATTATTAATTACACTTATAACGATTGAAAACAGTTTTTCATCTTTCGTTTCATCGTTTAAATTAGAAGCCAATAAAATCTTTTCATTTTTTCCATTTTTATTGAAATCGTATTCTAAAACTTCGTTTTGCTCTAAATTTGAATAAAAATCTATATTATTTTCTTTTAAATATTTTTCTAAAATAGTTAACTCTTCTGTGTTTAATTTTCGAATATTAAAATTTTGAACCTTTAAATCCAATGATTTGCTTCCAGCAATAAAATTTTCAGAAATATTTACCCAATTGTTATAATTATCAAAAAAATTCCATTTGTTAATATATTTTATTTTATAGTTCCCTCTATGATTAAAGCTTTCAAAAACAGTAAAGTTATCTATTGAATCTTTTTCATTAATTTTTTCTTTTTCAATTGATTTACATTCTTTTTTATCACAGCGATAAGAGGATATATTCGATAATAATAAATATCCCTCTTTCTTATCTTTTTTTAATACTGTTAAAGCTATACAACCTATCAAAAAAAGTACTAAAATCACCCAAAATGCTGGCATTTTTACTAATTCTTTTATTTTATTCATTTGTTCTCCTTAATATTTATACATTACATATCCTACTAAATCGTCAGCACTGTAAGTATTTATTTTACCGTTTCCTGGATCATATACAGTAAAATTACTACCTGACATCGATTTTAAAACAACATAATGTCCACTTAAATGCTGTTCATTTTTAAAGTGTAAAAGAATGCTTGTATTAACGTCTATATTCGATTGTATTTCACCGATCTTTTGACTGGTATCCCAATCCGTCATTCTTATTTGTTTAATAAATCTAAATGAAGGGGCAAAGGAAGAAATAGCACTATTATTCCAATAAATACGTGCACCATCAAAACCTCCACTTGCATTCATTTTCTGTACAAGAGTCCCCGGATTAAATGAAGCCACATTATTGATTTGAACTCCAGAACATGATATCGCGATTGCAACAGACGTTACAGCACACCCTGAAGAACTTATATCTTGTGAAGAAGAGCCAAGTTTTATATTCCCCCATCTTTGGTCGCCTTGTCTATAAATAGTACACGCTCCTTGTCCAGGTTCACCAATTTCTGCTGATGGTACACAAATATCTGCATCTAAGCCGAATATTTTTTTTCGAGCACTTACCATAGATTGAGATTGAAAAACCAAATATGCTTGTTTATCCTCATCAGTTGTAGGAACACAGTCATCACCACCCGCAGTAGTACAAACCTTTCCAGAGGCACAAGCATTTCTTACACGATCAGGAATGTTATTTCCATAAATTGCACTAGCGTATACACATCCACCTACTCCCCAACTCCCAGGGTTATACCAGTAATCTCCTAAATAAGCATATTTCCCCATTAAATCTGTTAATGAGTCATATTTTGATATAAAACTTAAAAATCCAGCGACCCCATCTGATAAACTACTATAGGAAATACAAGCATCATAGCCTCCTGTGTTTGTACATCCTAACCCCCAATAATTATTTTTAGAAGGTCCTGGAGAATAACCTTCAACATCTGCTCTAACAAAAACAAGTTCTGGATTTATACCATTTGATGTTGCCATATCATAAATCATTCCTGCACTGTCAGCTAAAATTTTTGCATTTCCACTAGTTCCATAGTTTTCTGCCCATTGAATAAATTCCTCTCTTGATAAAGTTGTACTAGACATTGAAATTGGACTACAACCACTAAAATTATAATCATACAAGAATGATGAATCTATTGTGTAGTACTCAATATCTCTTCCATAATAATATTCTAATATGCGATACAAATCATATTGAGTGTCTACTTGTTCAAGCAAATATTTAGCACCATACAAGCTCATTGATTCTAATTTTTCGATTTTCTCTTTTTTCAATTTTAAAATTATTTTTCCTTTTTTGGCTTCTAAATTATCTACCCAATCGGCTGGAATAACTTGTTGTCTTTCTTCATTTTTATGTGTCATTTGATAGTAATATTTATTTTTAAAATTTTCATCTTCTTCTTTTCTTTTTGATATATATGTAAATGCATCATATTTTGCAGAAATAGGTTTTTGATTTTGTCCTATTATAATTCCTTTGGTTAGTCTAACCGCATCGTTTATTTCAGTATACTTTTCTTCATCACCAGTAAGTTCTATAAAGCTTTTTGCTTGGTCATTATAATTTTTTAATACTACACAGGTATCAGGAAGATTGGCAATTAAACGACTTCTAGCAGCAATTGCCATAGCTTGATAAACGATTTCGTTATCTACATCCAATGCATTACGATTATCCGTCCAAATAATTCCTGCAATGTATGTGTCATAATCGTATTCTTTATAAGAATAACGTTTCCCAAACTCATCTTCTTCTTCTAAATCTACAACTAAAGCTGGATCTGCCAAAGGTAGATATTCAGGTTCTTTTTTTTGGCGAGCTTTTGTATAAGCTGCATTTTCCCATGTTAAAAAAACTTTTCCGCATATTGGCGCTTGATAATATTTTGGATTCGTATTTCCTGTACCTTTTATATCTATATCCATATGAAAATTTACAAAAGCAACAAAAAGAAGAAGTGCAATCCCTATTATACTTCCAATTGCTACTCCTTTTAATAATTTAGAAAAATCATCTTTATTAATTGTAGCTTTTGCATCTTTAACAGAACCATTTGCATTTTCTATTTCTTTTTTTTCAATTTCTTCTTGTAGTTGATTTTCTAATTCATTTTCTTTAGCTTCTTTAAGAATTTTTTCTTTTACATTTTGGTTATTGTTTTCTTCTCCATGTTCATTATTCAATGGTAATCACCTACTAACTTTTATTACAGTCCTCCTCCTGAACCAAATGAATCCAATTCCTCTTGAGTTACTATAACATTAATCCGCATTCTCCTATTACCACATATAAACAGTCCTTCCCCTTGATTGTAATATTTAATACTTTCCATTTCGGCTTCATTTAAATCAATTAATTTTCCTAAATCTTCAGTGGCTTGCTTACGAAGTCCCATAATTAAATAATAAGAGGCATTATCAAAAATTGCTTTTCCATGTACAAGAACATTTGGTGCTGCAAAGTCTGTTGGCTGTTGGGTAATAATAATAGTACCTGTATTGTATTTACGACTACGTCTTTGTATTTGGGCTAAAAATTCTGCTCCTAATTCATTACGTGTTGATAAAAGGACATGAGCTTCATCTACACACATGACAGTATCTAAATCTTTATCCAAACACAATCCCCATGCGTATTTTAAAATATTAAAGAACAAAGCATTTTTAATATTTTCATCACTATTCATAAGTTCACGAATATTAAATACTATGAAATCGCTTTCAATACTTAATGTAGTATGCCCTGTAAAATAGTATTTCAATTCTTTAACAAGTGGTCTTACTTTTAATTCTAAGCGTTCCATAACGTCTTTTTCATGCGTTTTATCTGGCATGGAAAGTAGTCTACCTTTAATCGTTGCATAAACATCATCAAATGTTGGATAATCGTTAGCCGTTAATTTTGTAAAATCGGTATCATAATCAATTTTGTAACGTTTGTATGTATCTTGTACTACTTCACTAAACATCGTTAATACATCTTCTTCAATAGAAGGAGAGTAATACTTCATAAATGCTTTTAATTGCTGTAAAGTTCTGGTTAGAACTGTATAACCAAGGCCACTCTCAATTTCTTCTTCATCGGCATCCACAACAATTTCAAGCGGATTAATCATTCCAAATTCTCCACCTTTACCAAGGTCTAAGAAATCGCCACCAATATTTTTGGTCATTTCAGCAAGTTCGCCTTCTGGATCGATACAAACAACTTTATAATTATTTCGCAAATGACCACGAACAAGTAATTTTGCTGCAGTTGATTTTCCACTTCCACTGGTTCCTAAAATAATCATATTGGCATTGTTACGATTGTTCTCTTTTTTTATTTTATAAAGAAATTGATTAAATAAAACAACTCCACCAGAGAAATCTACACCAAATAAAATACTATTCCCTGGATCCTTAATACTATCAAAAATAAATGGATACATAGCGGCAACAGTGATAGATGGAATCGGAGTTCCAACTCGATTTTCCACATCTTGTTTTGGAAAAATTGGTAAAATGGATTTTAATACTTTCTCTTGTTCGAACATCATAGGAATTCCACGCATTCCCATACCTTCTAAATAATTTCGAACTTGCATTTTTTTCATTTCTAATTCTTCTTTATTATCTGCAGAGATGAATAAATGCATTTGAAAATCAAAAATTCTTGCTTGAGTTGCGGCAAGCATTTGAATAAATTGTTCTAATGATTCATAATCCTGACGAATTCGTTCTTGAAATGTTTTATCATTTTCTGTTTGGTATCTTTGCTTTAAATCAGCAATCTCTTTGTTTAACATTTTTTGCAAAGTTGAAAAAGCTATAGGAATATGCTTAATAGCTACTTTTACACCAGAAATATTTGTAATATTTGCTAAATATCCCTCTGAAATATATTTAGGAAATGTTACAATCGTTAAAATAGTGCAATATTTTCCACTTATCAACATTTCCGTAGGTTTAAATTCTATTCCTTTTGGAGCTAATTGTGCTTTTATATTCATTCTGGCATCACCGTTCCTAACGTAGTAGCTTGTCCCCCATTAAAGAAATTATCGATTAGCATTCTTAAATCATTATTAGACACTTGCATTGAATGCAAACCACATGTAGATAAATTACTAATTAAATTATGAATACGTTTTTGAACAATCTCTAACTTTTTCTCTTTAAATAATATAAAATATTCTGTATCAACAACATTGTATTCTGCACTCATAAACATATTCGCTTTGTTAATATCTTGCATAATTAATTTGCGAATAGCTGAACTTGTGGAGCTGTTATATAAAACTTGTAATTGTGATAAATGAACATTTATATCCACTGGACGATCAGCAACAATAAGCCAAAATTCATAATCCATTGTATTGTAAAAATTTCTCAAATTGTAAATAACATTACTCTGCGTGTCTTGATCTAAAATAAATATATTTTTAGGAGCTATTTTTACTCCTGTTACATATTCTCCAGAATCTAATTGAATCATTCCATTCATTATTTGCTTGATTGGTACCCAATCCTCCGTATATTTACTTATTGCTTTATTCTTTGCCATCAGTAATACACCAGCCTTTCCAATATAACCTTTTTCTGCCAAAGACATACGTAACTATATTTGTTAATAATTGCAATACATTATGATAATTTGGAACAGGCATTACAAGAAAGGCTGAAATGAGTGCTGGTGATAAAATTAATAACAACGCCCCCATTTCAACTTTATTGTTAAACATGAAAAGTAATATTAAAGTAATAGTACAACCTAATCCAAATAGAACTAAATCAATTGGAGTAAAAAATCCTAATATTAACATTGATTTCTTTGAATTAGCTGGTATTAAATAATTATGATTCATCCCTTTTTATTCCTCCTTTATGATTTTTTAGAATTTGAATTATCTGATCCCCCACCAGTTGTTCCTCCAAAGCCAGCAATGCTTCCGCCTTTTGATACGCTTTTAAAAGCGTTTTCATACATAGTTTCCATTTTAATTGCTTCTGCAGGATTTTCTTCACGCCATTTTTTTGCTTCTTTTTCTGCTTGCCTTTGAACAACGTATTTATTACTAGCTTTATAGTTAGCATTTGAATCCATAAATTCTTTTTTCGTTGCATTCAATATAGCTTCTTCATCAATTGCTAAATTACTCATTTGTGATTTTAAATTATCAATTGTAGAATTAGATGTTCTATTTTGCTCAATAGATATTTGTTGTTTTAATTCTGGATTAGAATAAGTAGAATTTTTTAAATTTTCAAGTTGGTTCAAAAGTTTTGTTTGATTTACGATATCGTGTTCATTACGTGCTTTTTCTAAATCCAATTGTAGTTTACGAATTTTTGCTTGTTTATTCATTTCAAAACTTTCTTTTTCTTGTTGCATTTTAGCCATTAATTCTCTAATTTTAGTCATTTTAGAGTTTTCTAATTTTCTAATTTCATCAGTGATTTTTTGAGATAAATCGTTTCGTTGTAAATTTAATTCTTGTTGAGCATCAGCACGTAACTCATTTTGTCTTTGTTTAAATTCTGCAGATGTTTCTACTTTATTAATTTTTGCTGTTTCGCTTTCCAAATAAGTATCTTTTAACTTATCTTTACTTTTTTCTTGTTGAGCATCAAAAAATGCTCTTCCACCAAACCAGCCAGCTTTTCCCTTTTGATCTAAAACATTAGAATAAATCCCTTTTCTTTGTTGATTAAATTGGCCTTTTTTTCCTTTCCAGCCATTTAAAGCTCCATAAAGAAATCCAGATTTAGTTGAAGCTCCCATCATAGCTGAGCCATACATTCCACCTAAACCGCCACTAATAGCACCAATTGTTCCTTTACCAACATAATTTATTGCCTTTCCTAATGGTCCGCTTGCATCTAATTTCCCAGCAATTCCTAATTTTAAATTTCCAGAGTCAATTCCTATAACATTACTTATTAGTTTAGGAGCTTGTTTTGCAAAGGCAAATAATCCCAAAACAATAATTATAAATCCAAAGAAACCAACATCTACAATATCGGAAGATAACATTTCTCCTTTAAAAATAGAAGAAGCTATAAAAACGGTTAAAAGCATAACAAATATGCGTATAAACACTTCTAAATAAGTTGCTAAAGTTGCTTTCACCCAGTTATCAAATACACTCTTTTTATTTGGAACTATACGCAGCAGGATTGGGATAGGAGCTATAATTTGGTAAAAACCTAATTTAAAAACTCTTATACCTAAATCTAAACAAAAAGAAAGCAAACAATATAATAAAAAGCCACCACAAATTGTAGATATAATAGGAATATAATGCGCATTTTCACTATCTACTACCGTTTCAGCCCAATAGCCTATTTTCAAGAAATTACCATATTTTCCTGCTGAAATTTCAGAAGTTAATTCTCCCCATGTTGGAGTATTACGAAATATAGAAAAAATCAAGTTTACTGTTTGAATACTATTTACTACTGGATCTGGAGTAACTAACCAAGGTGCGTTTTTTTCTCCTTGAGCGTCTTCAGGAATTGTCAAAAATGATTCTAATATCATTAATGAAATTTCTGTCCCTTCTTTTGTAAAAGCAACTTTTTCATCTTTTAAAATAATTTGTCCAATTATATTATCTTTTACAATAAAAGTTTGCAATTCTCGTGCATAATAAAATATAGTAGGAACAATACTTAACAATACTAAGGAAATAATAATATTTATAGCTAACTTACTAGAATCTTTTATATTATCTGGATTTACTAGTGATTTTAAAAGAGAATAGGTTACAAAAAACAACATGCATATTCCAATTACAATATAAAAACGATTCGCTACTTTTTCAATAAAATCATTTTGTAATATTTGTGATGTTGCTAGAGCATTATAAATAGTAAACAATTGAGCTACAAAAAAATAAACAATGCCATCAATTAAAAGAAAAAGTCCAGTTAACCCATATTTAAAAATAGCTCCTAACATAATTGTTGACTTCCTTTCTTTTTTACCATCCGCAAATTTGAGAATTTATTTCTGCAATTTTCAATAAAAAATCTATTAATGTTGGTAAAACAAATATAATCATTCCTATTATTATTCTTTTCATTAATTTCGATGAGGCTTTTTTTATTTCGTCTTGACTTTGTGCAGTCATTGCCTTAATAAAATCCATAATTCCTAATCCAATTATTAAAATTGGAACTGCAAATTTCACTAAATGAAAAATATCTTTTAAAAAGTTCCCTAATCTACCTGAACACAGAACAGAATTATTCATTTGATCTAGCTTTTGATTTTCAACTAAATGATTCCCATCTACGCTAGCCAACTTTTTATATTCACTTTTTTGAATAAACGATATATTATTTATAGAAAAATTTAATGTTACAGATTCTTGAATTGGATTGATAAAAATTTTGCCACATACTTTTGAAGAGAACACAAGAACAACAAAGCACAAAAAAAATATATATTTTAATTTTTTTTTCATTGAGAAAACTCCTCACCAGCAGTTAAAAAATTTAACTACACTCATTATATCAATAATTTAGTTTATTTACCAGTTAAAAATAAACTAAATGAAATTTTCAAAATTCCCATTATTTTAACAATTTCTATTAAAAATACAGCGACGACACTGATTATAATCTGATCCTTCTTTTACAATACTTGAAAATATAAAATTTATTAATGTTGGTAAAATAAAAATTATTATTGCAGAAATTATTTTTAATATAAAACTTTTTGTTGCTTTTGATATAGCATCATTATCCGCTGAAGTCAGTGCTTTGGTAAATTCTATAATACCAAAAATAATTAATATAATTGGAATTATAATCTTTGCGATTAATAATAAATTTCCTATTAATTTTAGCGTACCTTTTACCCCTTTATTATCGCAAAAACTTATATGAACCTCACTTTTTTTTTCATCCAGAATACCCAATTCCTCTTGAATTTCTTTGTTTTTCTCTTCTAGCTCTTTTTCAGATTGTTCCAAAAAAAATTCTGCATTATTTACCGCTCTACGATAATCTTTAATTATAGTATCCTCTTCATTAAAATACCCTTGATTAATATAATTATGAACATTTACATCCCACGTTGAAATATTACTTTTTAAATTAGAAACTATTTCTTTGCATTCTTCATATCTTGTAATTGTATTTTCTTCCTTTGCACAAGATTGAATAGAATAAGAACGAATTTGACTATTAATCATTTCAGTATATTTTTTTATATTTTCCTCTGCCTTTTTCTTATTTTCATTTGAAATTTGCATCCCTTTAAGAGTTGCAGGATATCTCTGGTTAGATAATTTTTTATTTAACTCTATTAAAGATTCTAAATTTTCTGCCATATATATTTCATACCCACCAATATTAAAAATCGCTCCATTTTCTAATCGTATAGATAAATAGCTGGGGCATCCATTATTATCTTTTACGTATTCTTTTGCTTGCCAATCATTTTCAACACTGGTATTCCAATTTAATACACTTTCTTTATTTGAATTTCTTGTTGCACTTTCGCTTCCTACTTCCATATAACACTGATGTGTATAATCATCATATACATCGCACAAAACTCCCACTTGTTGATTTCCAGGGTAAGGGCTTAAAGTATCTGCAGCTTTATAATATTCACAAGTAAGTATCGTTTCTTCTGCTGATACCCACGATACACAAAATACACTCAATAATAACATAAATATTAATTTTTTTAAGTTATGCATAAATATCCCTACTTTTTCTTTTTTATTATAGTATTTTTTTAATTCCATTACTAGAAAAATTCTGCAACTCTATCTAATATTATAAGGAGAATCAAAAGTTCCATTTCCATTAGCGTATAATACATCTCTATTTAAGGCTATAACGTATTTATTATCCGCAGATGAATTAGCTTCTTCTGAAATAATTTCTCCTTTGTAAGAAATTGAAAATACATTATAAGTATTTGACATATCAGCTGTCATTGTCCACCATTTATCTTCTGCATCTGCTAAATAATTATAATTTTGGCACTCATTACTAACTGTTGTCTGACAAAGACCATCCAAACTTGCATTCATATAATCATGTATAGGCAAAAGACCAATATTTTGATCCTTTATTATTTCATTACATTCTGTATTACCACTTTTATCAGTGGTTTCCTCTAAACGTTTTCCTACACATAAATCGTATGGACTTAGAAATGTTTCGTATTCTTTTAAATCGTTATCATAAATCAATTTTAAATTACTAAAAGCTCTACTCAATAAAAAATTATTTATTCCTGAATCACTTTCCTTTTCCGTATTATAACGATCGTCCCAAATGTCATAAATTTCTTCTTCTTTAGTCGACTGAGTTAAAATCATATTTATCGAGCCATTTTTATTAATTTTAACAACTCTCCAAATTCTATCCGCAAACTGTACATAATTATTTGGATTTTGACCTCTAAAAATAAGTTCATTATTCATTTCATAAAGTCCTTCTCCCGTTTGTGTTAATTTATTATTGTTTTTTAAAACATCTAAAAATTTTTCTGTTTTAAATGAGTTACATGTTAAATAAGCTTGGTATTTGTATTCTTTATTTATATAATCCACCAAAATATTTGCTGTACAAGAAGGATCTTTAACATATTTTTTTAATTCTTTGATATACTTGTTTTCTATTAATGTATCAGCATTTATCACAATTGTTGGTTTTGTATCATTAGGAAGTTCACTGGGATTTTCTGTTAAAAATTTTAAAGCAGCGTTTTCTAAACGCTCTTCTAATTTTTCATAGGTTATTTTAATTCCCACAATTTTTACTGCTATAGCAATTGTAATTATAATAAACAACATTACAAATGCAACGCTACCAAAAAGAGTTACTTTTGCTTTATTGTTGCTATAAAAGCTTTTTAGTTTTTCTATCAATTTGCATCACCTGTATTAAAATAGTATCATATGACATAAAAAAAAGCAATTTAATTGCTTATTTTTTCCATAATGCATCTGCTCGACCACGACAGCCACTATCTCGTGGATTTACAATACATGTTCTACATAACTCATAATCCGCTTGGGCTTGTTCATTAAATCCACCAATAATTCCAACTAAAAAGGAAACGATTGTAGGAAGCAAGAAAATAATAACTGCTGCAATGGCTCTTCTAACTAAAGAACTAGTTGCTTTTTTAATTTCATCTTCTTTACTTGCGATAACAGCTTTTCCAAGATCAATCATCCCAAAAATAATTAATAAAAGCGGAATTACTATTTTAAAAACTAATAAAACATATCCTGCTATTTGCCAAATATTTGCTGTTTGAGAACAAAAACCACTTTTTGTTCCAATTTCAACCCCACTTTTTGCGGCGATTAAAAATAAATTTGTTAAATTCATAACTTTATACCTCTCTTTTCAATATCTAAACTCATTTTATATGTTATTTTTTTTATTGTCAAGTTTATCGCATTAAAATATGTAAATTTGACATTTTTCTTCTTGTGTTTTTCTTTTATTTACACTAAGACTTAAAGATATTAAACAATTTACTGTTTTTTGTATCTTCCACTCCGGTTTCTTCAAAACGAGAAAATCCCAATTTAATTAAGAATTCTTCAATAATTTTTTGATTGTCCAACTTATCATCTAAATTCGGTATATTGAAAAATACTTTGCTTTTGGATTCGTATTCAAAGTCTTTTATGTCTCTTGCATTCAAGATACTTCGATTTAAAACAATTTTTTTATCACGTAGTTTTTCAAAAGTACGCTTATCTTTACGAATCAATTTATTTAGTTTAATTAAACCTGGCTCAATTAAGTAAATGACTTCTGTGCAAGCACTAATGCTTCCTCGATCGTTTAAATCGACAAGCAAAACTTCAGCATCACTATTGGTAGCAATAAAGGCTGGTAAATCTAAACTAGACGTAGTTTTCAAACTCTTGTCGTTAAAATAAATAAAATCATGTTCATCGACTTCTACAGCTATTACGTTGTATTTTTTTGATAACTCTTTCTTTAAAAGATAAGTTAAGGTTGTAGATCCCGCATGATTGGTAACATTTTTTATTCCAATTACACGAAGATTTAATTTAGTATAATCTCCACCTTCATCACTTGTTGTATTTGCATTATTTAATTGATGATATTGAGCAACATCTTTATATGTATTAGGATTATTAATTAAAAATTTTACTGCGTCAATATTTCGGGTAAAATTATAAATTCCCATTGAAATTAAACTCGATAAATATTTGGGTGAATTTACAATTTCTGAATCGTCAAGTAAAATGATAATATTACTTACATCCATACTTACTGATAAGTTTTGAATTGTTGCTATGTCTTGATAATTTTTTAAAGCTGTAATGTCTAAAATCATTTTGTTATAGTAAAAGTTTGTAAATTGATTTACTAAGTCTTCTACTTCAAATTCTCCATTAATATTTTTTATAATATCAATATCTAATGTTGCTAATAAAGATTGATATTTATTGGATACAATTACGTTCACAATTTATTCCTCCTTTGCAATTAAATTATCCGCTGAATTTACAATATCTCCAGTTGTCCCATTAATATCAAAAGTAAATAAATCTCCTACTACTGGTAAGTTAAAATAGAAAAATGTATTTACTTTATAATATACTTTTCCCTCATTGTTACTGGAAGGCGCTTTTATTTTTGTAATACAATAATGATATTTTTTACTTTTATTAGTAACCAATTCTATTGTGGGACGATTTAAGTCTGATACTCCATAACTTCCCAAAGTGCAAGGTTTAGTAACACTGTAATTATTGCTTTTCAAATAAGTATTCATAATAGCAATACTTCCTTCTTCTCCAGAAGTTATTCCTTCTCTTTTTTCAATAATTGATAGCATTTCATTTTTTACTTTAAACGCTTTAGTATAATTTAAAGATAACGCTAAAAAGGCTACAAATATAAGCATAAATACAATAATCAATTGGGTTAACCAAGTTCCACCTATTGCTTCTCTCATCTCGACAGCCCTCCTGAGTGACTCATAATTTTCGTATCTCCAGAAACTTGAAAATTAAACACACTTCTAAAAATTGGCAAATCTAGTTGGTAGAAAACTTTAATACGATAGTAATTCATTATCGGCATATCACTACTACTTCTAACCGATTGTTCTGCAATACAGAAGGCCGAATTTCGGCTATCTAGTTTTCCTTCTCTGTTGAATCCATAATAGCGAGTAATGATTCTACCAGATTTGTCTCGAATATCGTTTGGACAAGTTCCCGTTGTACGATAGGAAGTCTGCTTTAAATACTCAACTATTTTTTGAATCGCTGGATCATTTTCTGGATTTTGTAAATCCACACCTTCTTCTCTTTCGATTGCCTTTACAATTGTATTTTTAACATTAAATGCTTTGGAATGGTTAATTGATAAACACATATATCCTGTGAAAAGTAAAATAAAAAATATAACAATTTGAAAAATCCATGTACCCCCAATCGCTTCTCTCATGTTACCACCTCAACTAGCCTTTCCAAACGCATTTAAATTCTGCGCCCTCTTGTTTACCATTTTTATAATATTTACAGGTAACAAATCCATCATTTAAAGTTCTTTTATCACAAATGGCATCGCTACATTTATTGTTCGCAATAAATGTGTTTTTTATATTCGGCCATAAAATACCAAAGAAAAAGACCGATAGGATTGCTACCGCTACAACAATTACAACCGTCATATTTAGTTCTCCTGTGGCCTCTTTCATAAGATTACTCCTTAATTATTTTTTTATATTATTATTTGGACAAGTAATTTCTTGCATTTTGTTATTTCCGCTAAGATACATGCATTTACAGGTTTTCCCTGTACAAACACAATTCGTTGTCGCAAAACATTTCGTACTATTTACAATGTTTGTTTTTATACTGGGCCATACAAACACATTAAAAAATAATGCGATTGCTCCTATTGCAGCAACGGTTACTACTGTGGTATTTAATTGTCCTGTTGCTACTGTCATACCAGAATTTTTTGTGGCCTCATTCATATGTACAACTCCTATGCTCTATTTTTTAGTGTCATTATTGTTTGGACAAGTAATTTCTTGTGGTGTATTATTTTCATCTAAATACGTACATTTACAAGTCTTTCCTGTACATCTACAATCGGTTGTAGCAGAACATTTTGTACTATTCAAAATATTTACTTTAATACTAGGCCATACAAATGCATAGAAAAATGCTGCTACGGCTGCTATTGCAACTACAGTTACTACTGTCATATTTAATTCTCCTGTTGCTTCTTTCATTTATTATATACCTCCTCTATTATATTTTTTATTATATCTTTTTTTAAAAATAATATCAATATTTTCTATTAAAGGTTACATTCCCATTAACATTAAAACAGCAAAAATCAATAAAATCATAACACCTAACCCAGTAGTTATTAACATACTCATCGTTTTGGATTCCATTTTTTCTAAACGTTCTTTGTATCTTGTTTCTCTTGCTTTTTGTTGTAGATTGGATATTGTTTTGGAAAATGCTAGTAACTGTTCTTGTTTATGCTCTTGTCTTCCTAAACTTAAACGATACAAAAGTCTCATCATACGCATTGAATCTCTTACAGGATATTCTTTCGCAAAATTAATGTAAGGATCTATTTTGTCATTCCCCGCATTAATTTCATTTATTAACTCTTGTAATCCTTCTCTAAAAATTTCTGGTGCATCGTTAATTGATTTACCGATTGCTACTGGTACTGTATAATGTTGAATTAATATTTCTAAGCTTTTTAAATAATGTGGTAACATTGAATTAATTTCGTGTAAATGTGCTTTATAATACTTTTTTATATTGAAGTAATCTAATTTAAATACTAAATAACCTCCAATAAAACAAAATAAAATTGTAACATAATTAAGTTTTGAAATAAAACAAAAAACAAGTACAATAATTGTAATTAAACCATTGCGTATTCTTTTGTTAAATAGAATATCACTATTTACACCCTCTCCAAATTTGGCTTTTACATAAAAATCCCAATCATCTTCTTTTAGCTTTCGAAAATATACTTCATTGTCGGCGATAAAGCGGTTTGCACTAATTCTTCCTGTATAATTCATAACGTAAAGTATTATAACTCCTATAATTAAAATTTCAATGGCCATACTATTCTACCCCCACATCTTGATTGTAATATTTTTCTCCACTTAGTAAGAAATAACAATTGATGAGAATGATGGCGTGTAAAATAAGCTTTACGTACCATATTTCCAATAATTCAATATAACTATCCGTTCCTAATAAAAATTGCATTGCCATTACAAGTAAGAACAAAGCAAGTCCAAAGGTAATAAAACGTTTGTGAAAATTTTTACGGTCTGCTTGGTCACGGTAAACACCTTCTACCAAAGCATCGATATCTTGCGACATATTCTCTAAAGCTTCTCCTGAATCTTTTGCTCCTTCTTTCGTAATTTGTAAGAATAGTTGATTCATATTTTTAACCATATAAAATGGATATTTTTCGTTAAAATAATCAATGGATTCGTCAATTGTTCCATTTTGATAAGACATTTCAATCATAGTTCTTACATCTTGTAAAACAGGATCTTCTAAAATACCTGAATCTCTTACACCTTCTAAAGATTTTACAAAACTCTGTGTTGTTGTAAATTCCATAATGACATTGGTTGTGTAAATTTGAATTTGTTCAAAAATAAATTCACTGTATATTTTTTGATAACGTAGATAAGATAAGTAAGGAATAAATGCAATGGCCACTATAGCGTATAAAATCATTATCACTATATTATAAAAATAAAGATAAGAAATTCCGCCTGCTATAGCGGCAAACATAACAATTTGGCTAGTGTATTGTCGAACAGTAAATTCTTGCCCCAAATTTTTTACTTTTTCTCTTACTTCTTTATAACTATAAGGAGCAAACTTATCATATGTATCTTTTACTTGTGTAATAAAGAAACGATACACATTTTCTCCATTGTTTTGACGATAAGAAACTACATAGATTCCTATAATCCATAAAAGTATTAATTCCATATTGCTCCTACTTTCTATATTGTACTTGCTACATTTCGATTTATAAAAGTAGCATTACTTGTATTTGAGGAAGAGATCGTTCCTGTTTTAAATATATTTTCTGGTAAAATAACACCTTGCACAGATAGATAATCTCTTAAATGTTTGGTTGGATTGTTTAAAGACAATTTTCCATCCATTGATTTTTGATAAATCGTATTCACTTGAGGTTTGTTATCTTCATCAACATAAAATTCACAAATTTCCATAATTTCTCTTTGAAAACGTCCAAGTTCTTTACTCATGTATCCTTTTACATATACGCCAATTTGTACATAACGATGAATTGTTGCTAAAAACTGTTCAACTTCTTGATTGGTTTCTAATAAACTATACATACGCATTGGAATAGAAGACGCTTTATCTGAGTGAATTGTTGATAAAATATGATGCCCTGATGAAATTGAATTACGAACGGCAAGGACAGCTTCTGCACTACGCACTTCGGATAATAATATCCAAATGGGATTTTGACGCATACAAGTCACCAAAACATCTGTATAAGAGGCAATATTGTTGGTTTTCATCGCCACTATATCTCGATGAGGAAAAATACGATCCAAATGAAGTTCCAATGTATCTTCTATTGTAATGATTTTTTCATCTTCTTTTGTAGTACTTGCCAGATATTTTACAAGTTCTGTTTTTCCTGAACCTGTTTCTCCACTTACAATAATGTTTGCATGTCCTTGTACACATTGTAATAAAAATTCAAGTAAATCAGAGGAAACGTAGCGTTCATTTATTAATTTTTCTTTGTTTAGACGGATTTTTGCTGGAGTTTTACGAATTAAACAAGCAATACCGTTTGTAGCTATAGAATCATGAATAAAATTCAAACGCAATTCAGTAGACTCTGCGTCCAAAAAAGGATGAGCCATATTAAAGGTTTTTCCCATAACATTTGAACATTGAAACGCTAATTTTTCCATTAAAGCGTTGTTAATCTCTGGGCGTTCAACTTTATAAACACCTTTTGAAAGCGTTTTTACCCAAACTTGTCCACCATTACTGTAAGAGATATCTGTTACGTCGTCCACCCTTAAAAACTCTTCAATTGGACCAAAATCCAATTGGGAAAAGATAGCATCATCCATGGTGCAAACACCCTCTTTCCTATTCTTTTATTCTTTTATTGATTGTTTGTTGTATTGTCATTATTGTTATTATCATTATTATTGTTATTAGTATTATTGTTATTATTTGAATTTGTTATATTTTGCGGAATTGTTGCACTCTTCGCTAAAATGAAGCTTTTAATATAGTCACTTGAAACATTTGTTTCTCCAGGGTTCGCACTATAAGAAGCATTTCTTGGAATTGGGTTGATTTCAATAGAAGATCCAGTAATATATCCCGCTTTCATAAGTAATTCATACATTTCATTCGGTACAGCAAATAATAATTCTGCTGGTGTACGCGTTTCTACAGTCGTTTCAAAAACATGATTTCCTTGGCTGTCTTTAACAGCTAATACTTCAATACTTTCAATAAATTTTCCATACATAACTAGTCCTGTATCGTCTACACCTTTAAAATACAAATCAATATAATTTCCAGGATAAATAGAGTTTCCATAAGTTGTATGTAAATCAACACTCAAACTATAAATTGTGTATCCATCAGGAATATTAGCAAAAGCACTATCTGGCATTTCATTTTTGGTTAATATTTGTGATTTATAAAACATGCTATTTGCTGGTACAGTTGTTCCAAAAGCAATATAGTTGTTAATTAGTTCACTTGCGTTGGTAATTAAATTAGAACTATTTTTAACTACGCTACTTGAAACTTCCATATATCCTATCATATCGCTAGTTATTAATGTACGACTAGATAATTCCTCTTTGGCATAAGGAACAGTAATTGGTGTTGTTGCTTGTTTCACACGATAATTGTATCCTATATATATAACCAATATACCAAGTAACACCCCTAAAATTGTTACAGTATTTTTATTTGCTAAAAATCTTTTTACTGTTGTTAATACATTTCCCATTTTTTTCCTCCTAATATGTATTTTTACAAATTTAGATTTTTTAAGATATCTATAAACTTATTTTTATATTAAACCAAATCTTTAGTTTAATTCTCATTTACTTATACACTTCTTGGCATATTCAAATATTATTGTGCATTTAATTCTAAAATAGCATCCACTTTATTCACAATATCAAATGTAGTCTGATCCCCTGCTACAATAAAACTTCTTGTTTTACTAGCGACTTTCACACTTACCTTTGGTGGGGCTTCATAAATTCCATAAAAGGAAATTTCATAGGTATTTAGACTTACGTTTTCGGCAAATCTTCTTAGAAAAGATTCAATAAATTTCTCACGATCTATTTTTAATTCACCATATTCACGATAATATCCATAATTTACAGCATCCACCATGGCGGCTTCTGTTACTTCTTTTATTAAATAATAATCTTCTGTATTTTGTGTGGTAATGTTTGAGATTAACATCATAATTACAACCACAAATACACCTAACATAATTAACCAATAACCCCAGTAAGATTCTTTCACTAGTTAATCACCTCTTCTATTTCCAAGCAGGTCCTGTATTACTGTTTTTTTCTCCTGACCATAAGGTCCAAGTTTTATTTCTTTTGATTTCTTCAAAAAAGCCTTTTCGTTTTCCTTCATCTAAGAAAGTGCTTGTTCCATAGGCATTTGGAACATTTTCCATATCATGATATTGTAAATCCTCTGCAACATACGTTCCTGTTTCTTTATTGTAATCTCGAATTGCTTTCATTGTTGTTGCATCAAGCCTGTAAACGTACTGTGCTTCTTTATATACATTTTCACCAGTTTCTTCTATTTCTTTTATAGTTTCCTTACCTTTTTCATTGGTTAAATTATTTCCTAATGGTCGTCCACTTGGATTTACTTCACTTCCAATAATTCTCCAGAAGAAAGTGCTTTCATCTCCATCAAATATACAGTTTGTACAATAAACGTCACAATCTGGACATTGTGGTTTTGGATCTGGAATAATACAATTATTACCACTTGGATCCAAACATTCATAATCACAATCTGGACAGTCTACTACATACACACAAACGTATTGAAGGCCTGCAGTTGTAGATTTGCCTAGTGCTTTAGCAACATCATCTAATCGACCGTTATTGCAACCAACATTTTGATTGTATTGTCCTAATTTAGAAAAATTCAAATTCCAATTGTACACTCCTGTAGGTGTATTTAAAGCAATTGGGAATACAGTTCCTAAATAAGAATAATTGTAACGGATATTGCTTGGATCGGAAACAGTATCAATGGTTCCATGTGGGTAATTCGTTTGAAATTGTTGTTGATTGTTATAAGCTGCTTCTCCAGTAGATTCTTTTTTCATATGGTATACATGATTTACCAAAGTCGATATTTTTTCTGCTGCTGTTACTTCATTTGAAGTATTGCATCCATTTTCATCACAATAAGCGTAGTTATGATTTTCTAAATTTCCACCAGCTGTTGTAGTGTACGCATTATCGATGGTTTTATTTTGTGAATACCCTGTTGATACATCCTTTGAAATATTACTATAAATTTGTTCGTAATTGATACTGCCTGTGTATTGTTCATCGTATTGGAAGAAAACATCTGGATTTAAACACAACTCGTTTTTCCATCCATAACATTCTTCCATATGTTTAATCATTTGAATCAAATTGTTTCTGGCTGCAATCATATTATTTTTGGCTGTTGCAACGGCCGCTTCAAAATCATAATTATTTGTAGATGTTTTGTTGGATTCTGACCAATCTGGGAAGCAATCTAAACCACCATTACCATTATCCGAAATGTGTCCACTACACGTTCTTTCACAAGAGCCTGTTGTTCCCCAAACACGTCCTTCTGTTGTTCCCGTTTTTGCATTTGGTGTACAAACTCCTGTTTTGGTGTTACAAGTAGCAGCCCATCCATTATAAGATGAAGATTTAATTTCATAATGAGGCCCTATTTTTGTTCCATTGCAACCACTATCGTATTGTGGTGTTGCATTCGCTGCTAGTTCTTTTTCTTTAATTGCTTTTTGATAAGCATCAGCAGCGTTTATCATATTTTTTTGTGCTTCGGTTACATCTGCAATAAATTTTTCTATATTGATGTTTGTCGTTTCTGTATCTCCAGTTGGATTTCCCGTGTAGCAAGTTCTTTTTGCGTTAACCACTGTGTTTGTAAGATTAAAGTATCTACCACTATCGGAATATCTTGCTCCTGGCATTGTGATTTCATAATCTTCTTTACAGAATACTGCGCAATACGGATTATTTTCACTAACTTGTCCATCTAGCATTTGATAAGTATTTCCTGCTTCATCGGAATGATTTAATATACAATATTTAACATCTTTTGGAGCAGTAATGGTTATTTTTTCCTCTCCTGCATCGTCGCAATAAGAAGGAACTTGAATATCCGTTTTTTGTGTACATTTATCTTCTTTGTTTCCATCACAATACTTTTTATAATAATTTCCACCTGTAGAGGCATCAATCGTTCCTTTAAAGGTTTGAGTAACTTTATTGCCTGTAACAGAAGTTCCTGAATTATTTCCAGAAGTGGCTCCATTTGATTCTGCAGTTCCATTAATTGTAAATACAGTACCTTGAATATTTCCACTTCCAGAACAATAAATTACTTTAGAAGTTGTCACATTGTTATCTTGAACGTTGTTACCGTTTCCATCGTATTTCGCTATGATTGTAAAATCACAACCATTTGTAACGGTTACGCTTATAGATCCTGTTGTTCCATTCCAATTTTGAGAATTAATTTGACAATTTGAGCATTCAAAAGTTACATTTTGTAAAGCAACTGGGGAATATAAACTGTAATTTACGGTATTTTCACGTCCACCAGCTTTTGTAAAAGTTATTTTTCCTCCAGCTCCTCCAGCGTAGTTGTTAGCATTTGTTAATAACGCATTTACTTGATCCATCGTTCCATTTGAAGAAACAACTTGATGATTGGTTTGAGCAATTCCAATTTGCTGTGCAATTACACGAGACGCTAATTGTTTTACTTTGTGGCTTGCGTTCGGATCATTTAATACATAACTTAAAGCGGGAGAAGATATTTCTTGACATGTAACGGACGCTACATCATTTCCTCCACCCATAGTCATTCCAAAATCGACACAATACGCTTCATTGTCTTTATTATTGTATCTAACGTTAATATGATAATCTTGATAATGTTTTCCATTATCGTATTCTATAGTGTTATCGGGTTTCCCATTTTGGCTTACCCAAGCTACACCATTGCTTGCACTTGCTTGCACTGGAAATGCAACAATTGCTAAAGCCATAATAAATACTAATTTCAGCTTATTTTTTTTCATAGTACTCTACTCCTTTTTCTTTTTATAAGTATCGTACTAGTAATACCCCCTATTATTAGCACAGTTCCAATACCTGAAATGTTAATTATCATTGCATTTCGTTCATAGAACTCTTTTATTTTTTTCCAAAAACTTTTATTTTCATGTTCAGCTTGTTCTTCTTTTTCTTTTTCCTTTTTGTAATCTTTTACTTTTGTAAGGAATTCATCTATATCTATATTTTCAGATGAAATATATTCTTGACAGTAGTAGAAACCAGGATTTTCTTGACACGCTGTCATTTTGGAATATGAGTTGTAAATTGGTGTTACAATTGTAAATTTCCGAAACATCTCACCTACACAAGAATATTTATTTGAATAGATTTCAATCGTATACGTAACTAAATTGCTTACTCCTTTAACCTGAAAATTAGCAGTCCCCTCAACTGTATCTTTATAATAATACGTGTGAGTATCTTTATTTATATTGTTGCTTACTTTGACATAAATGGCATCCGTTATATTTAATACGCTAATTTTAAAGCCTTTCGAATAATTATCAATTTCTGGAATATTCCCTTTTTCATCTGGATTATCAATGTCAAGTACTTTTCCTTCATAAATATCGACTGCTTCATAGGTTGCTTTTACATTGGCAACTATATCGTTTATTTTCGCTTGTTCTGAATAACTACAAGCGCTTTGCGCTTTTACAAAATTTGGAATGCAAAATATAATCGCTAGTAAAAACAATTTTTTAAAATTTGTTTTCATCTAATCCACCCAACCTAAATAATCTGCACCTATTGTAACATAGAGTTTTTGTAAATACAAGGCTAAATTAAAGGGTAAAAAGAAATGTTTTATAATTAAAAAACTTGAAAAATTTAACCTATAAATTTGAATAGATCCTTAATTTTTATCCTACGTTTTTTTAGAATACAAATTGCCATTTTTATTTTAATATGATATATTTTAAAAGGTGATATAATATATGAAAAATAAAAAATTTGTTTTCTTATTTCTTGTTCTTCTTATTACAGTTAGTTTTTTAGGATACTTCTTCTTATTTCATACAAAAAAGCAAGAATCTAAACTCATATCCATTACAGCAAATGAACTTGAAAATAAGATACAAAATAAAGATACGTTTGTATTGGTAGTTAGTCAAACTGGATGTAGCCATTGTCAACAATATTTACCAGAGCTAGAGATCGCTTTACAAGAGGTTCATTTAAATGCTTATGTTTTAAATCTTTCAAATCTTGACAAAGAAGGGAATGCTTTATTCTCAAAATATATTAATATTTCTGGTACGCCAACGACTGTATTTTTTTCAGAGGGAGTAGAAACAACAGCATTAAATCGAATCGTAGGCTATGCTTCTAAAGCAAAAATTATAGAAAGATTTAAAAGTTTAGGGTACGTGAAATAATATGGAAAGAATTATAAAATTTGTTAAGTGGGCGTCATACGCTATTGGTATGTTTTTTCTTTACTATACTATCTGCCCTAATTTATTCGCTTTTCTCTTACATAAACCTTTAACTAGTCAAAACTTTTGGGCTTATAATTTTGCTTATCTAGGTATTTATTTTTTTACTTTTCTTACGATCATGATAATAATTCATAAAGATATCTTTAAACAATTTAAAGAATTCATTAAAGAACCTAAAAAATTTTTAAAGAAAGGTTTTTCTTATTGGGGATATGGCATTGTTTTTATGATGTTTTCTAATTTACTTGTTTCTTCTTTAGTTGGCAACATAGCGGTCAATGAACAAGTGACCAGACAAACGCTCTTAGTTTCCCCTCTATATGCAATTCCCACAATCATTTTTTTCGGACCATTTTTGGAAGAAATTGTTTTTCGTTATTGTTTAAGAAAAGGATTTCGTAATAAACTGTTTTATGCATTTTTTTCAGCTTTCAGTTTTGGAATCCTCCATGTTTTTACTGCATTTGATAGTTTAACTTTTACCAATATTATGGCAAATTTTAAAGAATTTTTATTTATTGTTCCTTACGGTTCTTTAGGTTTTTTCTTCGCAAAAGCTTATTTTGAAACGGATAATATTTTCACTTCTATTGTGCCTCACATGCTTCACAATTCTATTTCAATTGCCCTCATTCTGATTTCAAGTTTTTTATAGGAGTTGTATATGCAAGAACAACAAAATATGATTTTCAAAGATAAAAAAAAAGGTATTTTAAAAAAAATAGTCTTTTTAATTTGTTTTATGTTACTCTTTTTCTATTTATTTATTCGTTATGGAGAACCTAATTTTTTTATTATAAAAGAATTCAATATTATAGATAACTCACTTCCTTATTCTTTTCATGGAACCAAAATTGTTCATTTTTCAGATATTTTATATGGATCTACAATTAATGAAAAAAATTTAAATCGAATTGTTAATCAGATTAATGAATTAAAGCCTGATGTTTTGATTTATACGGGCGATTTATTTAATGATAATTTTCATTTAGATGAAACAACAATAGATACTATAAAAAATATTCTTTCTAAGACAAAAGCAACCTATAAAAAATACGCTGTTGTTGGAGATAACGATTATATTGATAAAAATAAATACATTGAAATTATGGAAAAAGCGGATTTTAAAGTTTTAAACAACAAAAATGATTTTCTTTATTTTGGAGGAAATGAACCTTTAGTTTTTATTGGAACCAATTCTCTATTAAAAAAGGAAAATGGAATTGAACTTGCGATGCAAAGCACAGAAGATCTTTCTAACGCTTATAAAATTTGGTTAAATCATGAACCTACCATTATGGATGAACTTATAAAAAAAGATATAAATCCTAATTTGATTTTTACAGGGCATACCTTAAAAGGACTTATTTCATTCCCTTTTCAAGGCTATTTATTAAAACAAGAAGGTGTTTTAAACTATACAGATTCTTTTTACCAAGAAAATAATACTAAAATGTATATATCCAATGGTCTTGGTACTTATAAACATAAAATTCGTTTTTTGAATACACCTTCTATTCATTTGTATCGTTTGTATCAATACTAAAAAAGAATATAAAAATTATATTCTTTTCTTGACTACTATTATAAAGATAATAAAAAAGACCCTTAAGGTCTTATACGCAGTCTACGAATGTATCCGTTAAACATCTAATTGCACAAATGCAGTCTAGACTAATTGTAAAAAATGAACTAGTAGCAACGTATGGATTTAAACTTGTTGGATCCGGATTGTCGGCAAGTACACGACAAGTACAGCAATTTCCATCTACTTTTTCTACTCTAAATACATTTGAACATGTAGCGCTTGCTTCACGACAAGTGGCTGTTGAATCTTTGCTAGTTGGCATACTCCAAGGAGTTCCATTTCCACAGCATGTATAAAGCATTATTGGTCGAGTGTTACAAATTAGACAATTTGGTCCTCCACCTAACATAGGTCTATCACAAGAGTCTAAACAACTATCTGGACAAGCATTTTGTTGAAGAACTAGTATAACATTTAATATTTCAGCGATACAACTTGCATTATCGTGATTGTTTTCTTTATTACACATATCTTTCACCCTTTCCTGTATTCTCATTAATAATTTATGATAATTTAAAAAAATAGTTCATAAATTCAAAAAGGTTTTAAAAAATCTTAATTTGTTGTATAATTTTAATAGGTGATTTATTATGGATACATGGATTCAATATTTACTTATAGTTCTTGTATTGGTCATTATCTCATTAGTTGTTATTAAATTAATGAAGAAAGACTTTAGTGCAGAAGCAAATAAGTTGATCAATTATTTAGGTGGTAAAGACAATGTTGTCAATGCTGAATGCAATATGTCGCGTTTTAAAGTAATCCTAAAAGATGTTTCTCTTGTAGATAAAGATAGTATACAAAAATTAGGTGCCAAAGGAATTGTGGAAATTGACAATCAATTAAAGATTATTTTTGGTAAAGACGCAAGGCAATTAAAAAAATATATAGATGAAATTTTATAGTGTAACTTTTACACTTTTTTTATGTCTAAAATGTCATCTATTTCAATTGTTTTTCCAGATAAAGTTAGCAATGCATTTTGAGTAAGACCTACAATATCTACTTCTTCTGATCCTTTTTTTGTCGTTACTTTTACTCTTGTTTTGTATACATGTGTTTTATCGCTAAATATTTTGTTGATTTCTTGACTACTTATGGAAGCACTTCGTAAACTATCGTCTTCTGAACTTTTAAATGTTTCTTTGTTGTTGCTTATTTTCTTTGTAATGGGAACTGCATACACATTTGGTAATTTTTTATTCATATAGAACACCTCGTTACATTTTATGATTTTTTATTTATTTTGTTGCATACTAAAAATATGAAAAAGATTTTAACGAAATACAATCTGCTTCTTTATATTCCACTTGGACTCTTAATGATTGCTAGTTTTTTTTGCATGTACGAATCAAGGTTTGTAAAAGAAATTTACTCTAATTATTTGATAAAACAAGTCCTTTGGTATAGTATAGGATTTTTACTTATTTTATTTTTAAAAAAAATAAAATTGAATTTTTTGTTTCGTTATAGTTTTTATTTTTATCTTTTAGGAAATTTTTTATTGGTTCTTGTTTTGTTTTTCGGCAAAGATATAAATGGCTCAAAAGCTTGGTTTCATTTTAAACTTTTTAGTTTTCAACCTAGCGAATTTATGAAAATTGCTCTTCTTCTTTATTTAAGCAATGTGACCAATGCATTTAAAAAAAATGATAAAAAAAATGAATTCCTTTATCTTATAAAATGTGCTTTTATTGTCTTTATTCCTAGTTTACTTGTATTTCTAGAACCAGATACGGGTGCTATCATTATTTATTTGTTGCTTTTATTATCAGTACTTTTTATTTCTGGATTAAAAAAACGTTGGTTTGTTATTGCTTTCTTACTTATTTTTTTAATTTTTGGAAGTTTCTTCTATCTTTATTTTTTTAAACAAGACACGTTAATTCAATTGATTGGTACTAGTTTCTTCTACCGAATGGATCGAATTATTCATTTTAAAGATGGAAGTAGTATGCAACTAGCTAATGCTCTAACTACAATCGGAAATGCAGGACTTTTTGGCCATGGAATTCAAAAAGAACTTCTTTACGTTCCAGAATTTCCTACGGATTTTGCTTTTACATTATTTCTATCTATTTTTGGTTTTATTGGTGGATTTCTATTATTGCTTCTTTTCTTTATATTAAATTGTTTTTTTATCAGCAAATACTTTTCAGTGAAAAATTTTGAAAAAAAATGTTTTATTCATGGTTTCGTATTTATATTTTTATTTCAACAAATCCAAAATATTTTAATGAATGTAGGACTTATGCCAATCATGGGTATACCTCTTCCTTTTTTATCTTATGGAGGTTCTAATATGATTGTATACTTTATTTTTATAGGAATTCTATTAAATATTACAAGTAAGAAAATCCAAAATAAAAAAGCTGACTAGTATTTTTATTAGACAGCTTTCTTTTTTATCTTCCATAAGGAATTGGATAATAGTAACTATAAGAATAGTTTCCATAAGGTCCAGGTCCCATTGGTGGGTAATAAGGCCTATTTGGTGCAACGTTATAAATTGGTCTTGGTCTTGTTAGTCCTACTGCAGCACCTCCAACCAAGGCACCAGTTAAAAAAGGAAAGAAAAATTGGCGATCCCCACTATTGTTTATAGGTTTCAGACCATAAGTGTTTTGATACATTTAAAAAGTCCTCCTCTCAATGTAATTTATGAGAAAGAAGGATTTTGTTATTTATAAAAGCCTAGATAATACTTTTTCTTTCCTTTTTTAATAATTATAATTTTATTTTCTATGAAATCTTCTTTAGTAATACTTTTTTCTAAATTGGTTTCTTTTTTATTATTAATAGAAATCGCTCCGTTGCTTATCATTTCTCTTGCTTCTCTTTTACTTGTGCAAATTTGGCCATTTACAAGTAAGTCAACCAATAATTCATTTTCTTTTATTTCAAATGTGGGAATATCTTTTAAGCTCGCAATTATATCTTTAGCTGATAATTTCGTTATATCTTCATTAAATAATGATTCACTCATACTTTTTGCTTTTTCGAATTCTTCTTTACCATGTAAATCCGTAATGATTTCTTCTGCCAAACGTTTATGCGCTTCACGTAATTCAGGATTTTGTTTATGACGTTGTTCAATACTTTCAATATCTTCTTTAGATAAAAAAGTTAATTTTTTTAAGTAATCAATAATCATATTGTCTTCTAAATTAATTAAATATTGATACAACTCATAACTTGAGGTTTTATTTTTATCCAACCACAACGCATTTCCTTCCGTTTTTCCGAATTTAACACCTGCTGAATCAGTAACAAGTGGCATTACCATACCATATGCGGTTTGATCCATTTTTTTACGAATTAATTCAATACCCGCTGTAATATTCCCCCATTGATCACTACCTGCTACTTGTAATATACAATTTTTAGTTTTAAATAAATGTAAAAAATCTAATGCTTGTAAAATCATATAAGAAAATTCAGCAAAAGTAATCCCCGTTTCTATTCTTGATTTCACTTTATCTTTGGCAAGCATGTAATTAATATTAAAATATTTACCATAATCCCTCAAAAAGTCTATCACATTAATTTCTTTCGTCCATTCATAATTATCCACAACTTCAAATCCAAAGATACTTTCGGCTTGTTTTTTCAAACCAATAATATTTTTGGCAACTTCTTCTTTTGAAATCATTGGTCTTTCACTTGTTGGCTTAGGATCTCCAATTAGTCCAGTGGCTCCTCCTATTAAAAGAATTGGATGATGACCAGCACGTGCAAGTCTTTTAGAAATTAAGAAAGAACTGTAATGTCCAATGTGCATAGAATCCGCTGTAGGATCTGTTCCTATGTAAAACGTAATTCCTCCTTTATTCAATTTTTCAATTAATTCATTATCACTAATGTCTTGTACAAGCCCTCTCCAAACTAAATCTTCATAAACTGTCATTGTCTTTTCCTCCTTAAAAATAAAAACACGACAAATAAATCACTAAGGACGAATTTGCCGTGGTACCACCTTAATTCATGAAATCATTCATGCTCTTTATAACTATAACGCGTTACCATAATTAATTCAAAATGGATATTTCATTCCTTTTTCTTGATTTGTTTTCATCAACCACAAATTTTCTTATTACCTTAAAAAGCAACTACTAAACATTTATCAATATTAATTTTAATTATATTTACTTTATCATATATATTATTTTTTAACAATATTTTTTATAAATTAGAATGATTTAAAAAATAGTATAGGTAAAAACGACTAAGCTGTTTTTTTCTTAGTCGTTTTGGGTTTATTTTTAGTTATTGTTTTTGGTTCATTCTTTTCAATTTTATCAATTGCACTTTTTAAAATTGTAACGGTTTTGTCTTTAATTTCATTTGCAGCTTTTTCTACAACCGGTGTACTTTTTTCTTTAGCAATATCAATTAAATCATCGGCTTTTTTTAATAGCGCTTGCCCTTTTTCTTTAATCATTTCTATAGCGGTTTCTTTATTTAAATTTTCTAAATCTTTTTTTAATTCTTGTACTTTTAAATCAAATTTAGCTTTCATTTCTTTGGCGTCAATATTTTTAATATCATTTGCCATTTTTTTCGTTTTATTTTTTAATTCTTTTCTTGTTTCACTACCCTTTTTTGGAGCAAATAATACCCCTAGACCAGCACCAATTGCAGCTCCAACAATAAACTTTCCCATTCCTTTTTTACTCATAAGACTCACTCACTTTCCTTTTCTATTTTTTTCTTTTTTCGATTAAATCTTATTTTATGAAATATGGATGCAATTCCATCAACCACTTTATCCGTTACAAGGGCAATTTTATCCGTTGTATAATCTATGATATGAAAGAAACCATTTAATGTTTGCACCTTATCGTTTACATCTTTTACTACTTTTTCAATTTTATCTAATGTTATTATGAACTTTACACCTAATATTATGCCAATTATTAAGAAAATTATTAATAAAATATAAATAATTAATGGCAAAAAGTCTAACCAAAAATTCATTCTTCTTCTTCCTCTCTGTTATCATACATCGAATCAATTAAATCAAATAAATCATTTTCTAAAGTATCTTCTTCAAAATGCTCTTTTTCACTTTTACTAGATTCTTTATCTAATACTTGCAAATCTTCTACATGATTTACTTCTGGTTCTATGCGATATTCTTCCTCTTCTTGTTCTTCTTCAAAATGTCTACTGCTACGTCTAGTGGTGTCGATTTCTTCCACTCGAGTTCGCATAGGTTTTGCATTACGGCTTTCACGACTATTACTACGTGTTTCATAAGAAATATCAATTTGTTCATTTGCTGATTCACTCAATAACTCGTCAATATTTTGGTCTGTTTTTCCAAAAAAATTTTCTTTTGGTGTTTCGAAAGAACGCTCAATGTCTTCTTCTAAAGTTCCAAATGCTTTTCTACGAATAGCATCCACATCATAAACTTTTTTTGGTTTTTCTTCTTTTACTGTAATAATGTCTTCTTTTTTATAATTTTTATCTAAAACACCATAAACAGGAGAAATAACAGGAGAAGGTTTAAATGTTTTCTTTTGGTTTTCTTCTTTATTTTCTTTCTTAGTATTCTCTTTTCTTGATAATTTTATTTTTTTATCGTAATCAAAAGTAATAGGTTTTACACGATCAAAATTTTCTTTCGGTGTAATAACTGGCTCTTTTTTTTCTTCTTTTTCAATTGGAGGTTTATAACTTGTTTTAAATTCTTCTTCATCAAATTCTGGAAACTTAAAAGTATTTTCTACTTTAAATAGATTTTTTTCATTTTCAGAAGAAACTGTTTCTAAATTTTTCTTTTCAATTTCAGGCTTTTTTTCTACTACTTCTTCTCTCGTTATTTTTATTGGTTTTACTTCTGGAGTTTCTTTTAAAGGTATTTCAATTTCTTCTTCCTCAAATAAGGCATTTTTTAATTTGTTAAATAATCCCATTTTATCTTCACCTCTTAATTATCAAATCCGTGTCTGGTAATTGACTTTCATTCGTATCACTATTTTGATTGCCTTTATCGTTTCCTAAATGATTATCACTACTTATTGTTTCAAATATGTTGTATTCATTTTCATTGTAATTCAAAATGTCTTCTCCAATCATATTTTCTATTATTTTGTCATTGTAGGAGATAGAACTTAATAAAGATATAGCGTAACTGAGCATTTCTTTAATGTCCTTATTATTTACTATCACTTCTATTTTAGCATAATTATACATAATTTCAATTAAATATTTTTCATTTTCTCTTAAATTAATTTCTACATAGCCAAAAAAATCTCCATTGCTAATTGTTTTTGAATAATAAGATGTATTATTTTCTACATAAACATTTTTTATTTTATTTTGATAACTAATCAAATCAACATACAAATACATATTGTATTTTTCACTTTTTATAGTCACATTGCTATTTTGATCTTCTAACACCATCAATCCTTTTGGCAAATAATAACTATAGCCAAAAGAAGAATGATTTTTAAAATTAATTTTTTGATTGTTTAAAGAAAATGATATTATTTCCTCGTAACTACTTTTGTTTATAGGCATACATCCAGTTAAAAGAAAAAGTAAAGTTAAAAGTAACACACACTTTTTCATAAGTTGCCTCCTATCGTAATTTCTATTATAGCAAACAATTGGCTTTTTTGAAATACTCTATTTTTTCCAAATTTGATTTAATTTTTCTTGCAATTCTTTTTTGTTAAAAGGTTTCGATAAATAATCACTAAAACCTAGATTTAAATACTTTTCTCGCGCTCCGTCCACTGCGTCTGCGGTTAGGGCAATCGTAGGAATAATGAATCCTGGTTTTTCTTTTAGTTTTTGCATTGTTTCTTCTCCACCCATTACTGGCATCATAATATCCAAAAGAATTAAATCGTATTCATTTCCGATCAATACTTTTTCTAATACCTCTACTCCATTATTACATTCTGTAATATCAAAATCATAGCCATCTAATGCGCGTCTAGCCACTTTTATATTTAATTTATTATCATCCACCAAAAGTATTTTTTTATTTCCATAAACGGGATTTACTTCTAAAAGTTCAATCTCTTCTTTTTGTGGTGCATTTAAAATACTAATCTTTTGCGGAATTTGTGCTAGAAACAAAGACCCTTTTCCATAGGTACTTTGTACATTTATTTTTCCGCCCATCATTTCCACTAGATTTTTGGTAATAGCAAGTCCCAATCCAGTTCCTTCAATCGTAGTATTTCTTTCCACATCAAGTCGATCAAACTTAGAAAACAAACGTCCTATACTTTCTTGCTTAATTCCTTTTCCAGTATCTTGAATACTAATCATTAAAAGGCAAATATCTTCTTTATTAATCGCACGAATATTTAATGTAATACTTCCCTTATCTGTATATTTTATCGCATTAGAAAGCAAGTTGTTGATTACTTCTTTAATATGGACTTTATCTCCTAAAAGTTCGTAAGGAATATCAGAAGCCAAATTCATTTGAAATTCTATTGGTTTATCGCCAATACGAGTGGTTGTAACGCTTACTAATTTTTCTACTTCCTCTACCAAATGATAAGGACTACTCACAATTTCCATCTTTCCACTTTCAATTTTATTAATATCCAAAATATTCCCTACAATTTCAAGTAATGTTGCTGAAGCGTTATTAATATCTTCTATGTCTTCTAGCACTTGTTTTGGAACACTTTCTTTAAAAGAGGCTATGTCTTCTGATAAACCCACAATAGCATTTAAAGGAGTTCTTATTTCATGAGACATACTGGATAAAAAATCACTCTTAGCATGATTGGCTTTGTCTGCCGCCTCTTTAGCTATATTTAATTGTTCTATCATTTTCAAATCTGGATTTTCTATCGTATTATACATAAATACAACTATAAAACCAGTTAAAGAGCTTACTAATAATAGCTCCGGAAAAAGCATTTGTAAACTAATAATGGGAATACATGAAATTATAAATGTTAAAATTGGACCAATTTTTCTTTTAGAAATCACCTTAAAATTTTTAAAAATATAAATTAACCATCCAAAAATAGCAACCCCCGCTATAGAATATAAATAATTGGCATTAGCACCATAGATATAAACAATGTTTGCATCTTTAAAATAATTAAAAGGCATACACATATTTAAAATTGCTAAAAATCCATAGATTAATAAATATCTCTTTGCTCTTGCATTCTTTAAAAGGGTTAATGAATTTTCTTCTTTTACTTCTATCTTTTCTTTTAAACAAATAATATAAATTGTAATTAAGAAAATAAATGTTAATAAGTAAAGCATATAAAATTTCACAATTGTCCATCTTATAAGACTATCTTCACTTAAGCATAGATGGGCATATATTCCTGCAATATCTAATATAATTCCAAGTATGGTTACTATAAGTAATAAAAAATAGATTCTATTTTCAATTGTGTTTATTTTTGGTTTACTAAAAAATTGCCAACTAGTTATTAACAAATATATTAAACTTAAAATTAACAAAGGGATACTAAAATGCATATGATTTCCTCCACATAACAAAAAATAAAAAAATAGAAGATTTTTTTATTTTGCTTCTATCTTATTTTAACACTTTTTTTAATTCTGTCGATAAATTTTTACTTTCTTCTAATAATTCCTTTTGTACTTCTAAAAAATGGCGAAAAGCTTCATTTATATTTTTACATTCAATTTTAAATGGTTTTCCAAAATTAATAATCAGCTTATGTTTCAAATTTTCGTCTTTTATCCAAAAAATGGTTATTGGCTGAACTATAGCGCCAGTATTTTTAGCAAGCGTTAAAAATGAAGGATCAAAATTTCCAAAATCCTGGCCATTGCTTCTTCTTGTTGTTCCTTCTGCAAAAATTCCCACCTTACCATTTATTTTTAAAAAATTATTCATTTCTTTTAAAGAATTAAAATTATTTGCATTTGGATTATCACTTATACGTTCAATAGGAAAATAAGAAAGTTTTTTAAAGCATTCTGAAGTTATTTTGCATAATATTTTATTTTTACTGTTGTTAAATATGCTATCTTCTCCATCAAAAAATCTTTTTAAAGCGGCCCAATGTATATTCTCATCTATATAAGCATTTACAACTAATGGATCTAGTGTACTTCTATGATTAGGTGCATAAATAACTGGTTCATCATAAGTATGAATTAAATTATTTTCGTTTAGAACTATTGGTTGAAAAATTTGCATTATAGTAGGAATACTTAATCTAATGATATTATAAAAATTTTTTGATTCAATTTCTCTAGTGTAAAAATCTAATCTTTTTTCTAATAATTTATCCATTTTCTCAATTACATCGTTTTCTTCAAATGTTTCAATTTTTGCTGTTAATTTAGTATCCTTGATTTCGAAATTATGTTTTCCAGAAACACATATAGTTTTGATTTTATTCTCATTTAAAGAATTAATTATTTCTGGTTTGTCTTCAAAAACTATTTGAGGATTTTGTTTAATAATTCCTTTTATTTTTTCTGAATCATTTTCATAAAAATAATAATTTTCTTCTGGTAAATAAATTCCATTCATTCGATATTGCCAAATTGTAAATTTTCTTGCAATTTCCCCAATAATATTGTTTTCAGTTGTTTTAGCCCGCGATGTATGAACTTGAATTTCATGTCCTTGTTTAATAAATTTATTTACTAATTTTGAAACGCCTTCTCTAAATCTTGAAAATAAAGAAAATTTTATAAATCTTATACTAATCCAAAATTTATCTAAGATCATTTTCATTTCTTTTTCAGCTTCTTCTGCTGTTAAGCCTTTTTCAGCCATTAATCTTTTTTTTAAATCTAACATATCTTCTATTTCTAATTCATCAGGATAAACTACTGTGTAACCATAATTTTTTTCAAAATAAGGAATTGCGTATTTTTGTATCCATTCGTTAAAATCAGTTAAGGTACCATCGGTATCGAAAATAATTTTCATAAAAACACCCCTCTTTAAGTTTGCTAATATAAAACAAATTTTTTTAAAATAAGCAAAAATCTGTTTAAAAATATATTTTTTTGTCTAAAATGCTCTTTTAATCACCTTTTTACTTTTTTTCATTATATTTCTTTCTAAAAAACTTCGCAATAAAAAAGAAATATTTTGTAACAAATTTGGTACAATTATTTCTTACTAACTTTTAAATAATTAATTTTGATTCCTTCTTTTTTAAACTTCATTTCGTATTCGGTTTCGACATTTGGAATATCTGTGCTTGCTAAGTCTAGAGATATTTCTTCAAATTGATAACCATAATTATTTAAATTTTTTAAACTACTAGCAAATAAAATAAGATTGTCTGTTTTTTGAATAATTCTTCTCTCACTTACAAATAAATTTTCATAAATATTTAAGAAAATAGGACTTGTAAGTCGCCTTCTAGCATGACGATTTTTCGGCCAAGGGTCAGAAAAATTTAAATAAATACAAGAAATTTCATGGTCAAAAACATCTACCAAATTCTTAGCATCGATGCAAAGCAATTTTAAATTAGGAAGCATTTCTTCTATCTTTTCTACAGCACGTACTAAAACACTTTCGTATTTTTCAATTCCAATGAAATTAATTTTTGGATTTTGTCTTGCCATTTCATAAATAAACTTCCCTTTTCCCATACCAATTTCAATATGGATTGGATGGTTATTGTGGAAAATACTTTGGAATTTACCTTTTAACGTTTGGGGATCTTTTATTACGTATTTGGAATTTTCTATTATTTCTTTGGCATTCTTTACATTTCTTAATCTCAACTTTATCACTACTTTCTAACTTTTAACATATAATAGGAACATAAGGAAGTGTTTTTTATGAAAAAAGACCGTAATGCCTTTTTTAATGAGGCGAATTTCTCACAATCTAGTTATATGGGAACACCTAATATGCCTATGAACCAAGGATTTCAAGGCCCTATGCCTGCTTATGGTTCTCAAGCCAGTCAAAGTTTTTATTCAGGACCTGTACCTACACCTAATTATGCACCAAATATGAATGGAGATATGAGCGATTTAGAATCCCGACTTGCAAAAATCGAACGTCAAATCAATCGTTTGGATGCTCGCGTTAGTAAATTAGAATCTAAAGGAATGGTCACTACCGAAAACTTTGATAACACAACCAATATGTATATGCTTTAATCTATTCTTACCTTGCCGAAGGTAAGTTTTTTTATTATTTTGTTTATCATAGAATTTCCAAACACTTTGGTTAAAATCCCCATTTTATAAGTGATAGTTAAATACACAAAAGCTCCAACTATACTTATACTACTTATATATAAAATACAAGAAATTCTACTATAATAATGAGTAGGAAGAATTAACTTTAATAAAAGAACGACAAGAAATAAAGAAAGTGTTGGAAAACATAATTTTTTGGTAAGGTTTATGGTATCTTTGTACGACAAACCATGAGCTTTTTTTAAATGCTTTAAAGACAAAAGAAACGCTAGAACATAGCCAGTAACGGTTGCAAGTATTGCCCCTAGATAAGGAGATATGCCCAACTTATAAAACAACACCATAAAAGGAATATTTAATAAAACGTTGGTGGTAAGCCCTATAATTACACTTTTATAAACCACTTTTGATTTGTTAAGACCATGTAAAGCCGAATTAGTAACTAAGAACAAATTGTAAAATAACGACACAAGAATTTGTACTGAAAAAATTAAAGCTCCCATTTCGTTATATCCATAAAACACACTCCAAACGGATTTTGAAAGCATGGACAAACCAATGCACATAGGAAGACAAATAACCAAAATAAGTTGCAATGCTTTATTAAAATTATAGTTGACCGCATCCCATTTTTTTAAGGTATATGCCCCAACAATAGTTGGAATTAAGCTGGTTACCATTCCAGTGGCAATCGAATTTACGATCATACTAATTTTTGTAGACCATGTGGTGATAGCGGTTGTGGCAAATTCTATCTGTGTGGTTTCTAGTCCCAAATGTTCTAATGTACGTAAAATCATAACCATATCTAAAAAATTATTGATGGAAAAAGCAATTGTAATAATGATAAAAGGAATGGCATAAATACCTATTTTCTTCCCTATCTCTTTATTGGTTATAGTATCCTTTTCTTTATGTTTAACAAGTCCAAGTTCAATTTTACTTTTAGACATTTTTCTAAATAGATAAAGAATTGCAACTGCCCCTCCAACACTTGCTCCAAAAACAGCTACGCCAATCGCATATTTCATAGGAATTTTTAAGATATAAAGTGCGAAATAAACTCCACCTAAAATGGTAAAAATACGAAATATTTGTTCCAATACTTGACTAATACTGGATATCCCAATAATATTGTGCCCTTGTAAATAACCTCTTGTAATACTTAAAAAAGGAACTATTAATAAGGCAATAGATGTGATACGAATTACAAAAGTGACTTCTTCTATTGTTGTTCCACCACTTAAATTTCCTAAAATCAGAGTGGCAATTGGTTTGGCAAATAAAATAAGAAGGAAAAAAATAAATACAGAAATTACACTTACCATTTGTAATCCAATTTTGAAAGCACGTTTTTTAGCGTCTTCCATTTTTAAAGTGTTATACTCTTTTATGATTTTGCTTAAAGCAAGGGGTAAACCAGCTGTTGAAATATCTAAAAATATAGCGTAAATATTATATCCATATGCGTACAAAGCACTTCCAGATTCTCCTACCATTGCATAAAAAGGAATGACGTAAAGCATTCCTAAAATCTTTGTTATAACAATTGCAAAAGTAGCAATAATTGTTCCTTCTATAAATGAACTTTTTTTCATAGAACCACTCATTCTTTTGGACTGTAAACAACTAAAGCCGAAAAACAATAAATTTGCTCTTCTCCACAGACGGCTACAGCCACGTTGTACTTGATATCAATTATATCACTACTAGTACTTGCTAGAAAAGCATTTATTGCTTTTTCTAAATCTTTTTCATGTGACTCATCAAATACTTTTACTCGCAAAAGAAACACCACCTTTTTATTAATTTAACATAAAAAAAGTGCAAAAAAAGACGATTACCCGTCTTAAATACAATAAATGTTTACAAACTCATTAAATTTTTCTATTTCTTTTTCAACTTTACTATACCAAATCTCGTTACACCTTCCCTATTGTATTCCACAATTAAAACTTCTTTAACATACTTCTTTTTTGCTTTTATCTTCTATATAATACTTTCTTACTATTTTTTGTATACTTTCTTTTGTATTCTTCTCCTACTAAAGTATAATGAGAATAGGTATCACTTAAATAAGACAGTCTCCATGCAATAATAGCACCAACTTATTTTAACAATCTGAAAAGAGTGATCTTTGGCACAATACTAGTTATCTTGGCCAACTTAATAGTGTGTTTACTAATTTGAATAATTGTATACTTCACCAAATGGATTTATATATATTTTCTACTTTTTAAATATTTCCAAAGTACTGGGCAAATATTTTTAATATCTAGTTCTGTATGATTAAGTGCATAATTTAATATATCTAACATTTTACATGAATTATCTACGTAGCACATTTTTATTTTGTCTGTACTAACACCATGTTCTGTAAAGGTATGTAAATTCCATTTGTCCATTGTTATAGATTCTAAATTAGAATATTTCAAAGAAATATCCTGCTTTTATTAAATACTCTTTATCATATTTTTTTGCTTTTATTTGATCAATATCGTCAAAACTAAAGTCAATACTCTCTTTAATATTTAAATTTAATAAGATATATTTTTTTAAAAACCAATCAAAATATTTATATGCAATAAATTTATGTAACTTATTAATTTCGGTCCATTTAAAATATATATTAATAAATATTTTAGAAAATTTATTTTTTCCTCTAATTTTTGTTCCTAGTTTAAATACGTCTGGAATATGAGGATATTTTTCGCAAACATTTATCCAACAATTAAATAAAATCAATAAGTTATCAAGTCCTTGGACAAAAAATACTTTTTTGGTATCTTCTAACGATTGAGCATGAAATGAGATTTTGGGTAATAATCCCTTTTCTTCAATTGAACATAAATTACTTTCTCTAGTAAAATGAAAATAATTGGAGTTTAAATCTTTTAAGTCTAGTTTATAATTTTTCATTAAATATCACCTTATATCTAATATAATTATAACAAATTTTCACTTATTTTTTTATAGTACATGTTAGACTATCTTTTTGTACCGAATTCAATTCAATATCAATGATTCTTTCACTGGTATCCCATAATAATCTAAGTTTTTGCTTCTTATATATACTCTTAAACTAATTTCCAATATCTTTTTTATGAATTAAAAAAATTAAAGCTTATTCCACTTTAATTTTTATCTTTTACTACAATATTAACAATTTTATTTGGAATTACAATTGTTTTGATAATCTCTTTTCCTTCTAAATACTTTTTAACATTTTCTTCACTTAAAGCTTTTTCTTTAATTGCTTCTTCTTGATCTTCTATAGAAATCGTAATGGTTGCTCGAACCTTTCCATTTACTTGGACCGCTATAGTTTTTTCACTATCAATGGTTTTTTCTTCATCGTATTGTGGCCAAGAAGATTCACAAATGGGAGCAAACCCTAAAGATTCATTTAATTCTTCGGTTGTATGAGGAGCAATTGGATTTAAAAGGGATAATAAGACTCTATATTCATCTTTGGTAATACTTTCTTTATCTTCGTAAGCGTTTGCAAGTATCATCAACGTAGAAACAGCGGTATTGTATGCCATTGTTTTTAAATCGTTAGTTACTTTTTTAATACTTTTATGAATTAAGGATTCTAAATCTTTTTGATAGCCTATTTCTTCTCTTACTTTTTCTTTTAAACGAATCACTTTGTCAATAAAACGTTTACAACCACGTAAACTATCTGTACTCCAAGGAGCATCCATTTCATAATCTCCCATAAACATTTCGTATATGCGTAATGTATCTGCTCCATACTCACGCACAATATCATCTGGATTAATTACATTGCCACGAGACTTACTCATTTTTTCATTATTAGAACCTAGTACCATACCATGGCTTACTCGAGTCCAAATCATTTCACTTTTTGGAACCAAACCTATATTGTGTAAAAATTGGACCCAAAATCTTGCGTAAAGTAAGTGTCGTGCGGTGTGTTCCATTCCACCATTGTACCAATCAACTCTTCCCCAGTAGTTCATGGCTTCTACTCCCGCAAATTCTTGAGTATTTTTAGGATCCATAAAACGTAAGAAATACCAAGACGAACCAGCCCAATTTGGCATGGTATCGGTTTCTCGTTTTGCTGGAGTACCACAATGTGGACAAGTGGTATTTACCCAATCACTTATTTTAGCCAATGGGCTTTCTCCATTATCTGTTGGCTCGTATTCTGCAACATCTGGAAGAAGTAGTGGCAAATCGTTTTCGTTCATTGGAACCCAACCACATTTTGGGCAATCCACCATAGGAATCGGTTCTCCCCAAAATCTTTGTCTTGAAAAAATCCAATCACGCATTTTATAATTGACTTGCTTTTTACCACAACCTGTTTCTTCTAACCATGAAATCATTTTATCTATCGCTTCATCTTTATTTAATCCATCTAAAAAGTCAGAATGTATGTGAATGCCATCTCCTACCATAGCCCCTTCTTTTTTTGCATATTCAAAAGTTTTTAAATGAAGTTCATCTTTGATTTCGTTAAGAACCACTTTTTCTTCTACCCATTCCACATCGAAAACTTCATCTTGATCTAAGTGTTGTACATCTTTGTCATGATTTTTTAGTTTAAAAAATAAACCTGTGCATTCAATGGTAAAGTACTTATCTTTATTATGAGCGTAATAGTGATGATTGATTTTAGGAAGTTCACAAATAAATTCTACGTTTTTATAACCCGTTTCTTCAGCTATTTCACGGGTGGCACAAGTAAGTGCGTCTTCATTTTCTTTTCGAGTTCCACCAATAAATAAACGTCCCCCTAAACCATGCCAATTGATGGTTAAATATTTATCGTTTTCTTCATCATAAACAATAGCCACGATAGAATCTTTTTTGGTTTCGTTTTCATGTGGAGTGCCTGTTACTTCTTCCAAAACTTGTTTGATAGTGATTCCAAACTTTTTGGCAAATTCATAATCTCTTTCATCGTGAGCGGGAACCGCCATAATTGCTCCTGTTCCATAAGAAGATAAAACATAATCACTTATATAAATAGGAATTCTTTCTTCATTTACAGGATTAATTGCATAGGATCCAATAAAGACTCCTGTTTTTTCTTTATTCAATTCCGTTCTTTCTAAATCATTTTTAAGAGAACAGGCATCAATATAAGATTTTACTTCTTCTCTTTTTTCATCCGTAGTAATTTCGGCTACTAAAGTATGTTCTGGTGCAAGTACGCAATACGTTACACCAAATAGTGTATCAGGTCTTGTGGTGTAGACAGTAAACTCTTTATCCGTACCTTCTACTTTAAAACGAACTTCTGCTCCTGTAGATTTTCCAATCCAATTGATTTGTCCTAGTTTTACTTTAGAGGCAAAATTTGTATTTTCAAGTCCTTTAAGTAATTCTTCTGAATACTGACTCATACGAAGCATCCATTGTGATTTTTCTTTTTGTACGACTTTAGTACCGCATCTTTCACAAACTCCACCCGCAGCGTCTTCATTGGATAGTACACTTTTACAGAGTGAACACCAATTTACAGGAATTTTTTCTTTATACGCCATTCCATGTTTATAAAACTGTAAAAATTGCCACTGTGTCCATTTGTAATATTCTGGATCCGTTGTTGAAAATTCCCTAGACCAATCAAAAGAAAAACCTAAAGATTCCATTTGTCCTTTAAAAGTTTTAATATTTTCTTTTACAGCGTCTTTTGGATGAATATGATTTTTTATAGCGTATTGTTCTGCTGGTGCCCCAAAAGCATCCCAGCCCATCGGAAACAATACGTTATATCCTTGCATACGCATCATTCTAGCCATTGCATCGTTGGCGGTATAACTCCTTACATGCCCAACATGAAGCCCAGCTCCTGAAGGATACGGAAATTCTACTAATATGTAATACGGATTTTTTCCTTCATTTTTTGTTTCAAACGTTTTGTGCTCTTTCCAATACGTTTGCCATTTTTGTTCAATATTTTTAAAATTCATTGTTCTTCTCTCCTTATCTTATTTACTAAATGTCTACCGTATATTTCATAAAGTGCATAAATGAGTAAAAACAGTAATACAAAACCAAGCCCCAATTGCACAAATAGGTAAGTATCGATACAACTTACAACGGTTCCAACACTTGATATAATAAAACTATTTATAAGCGTCATCCATTTCAATTCTTTTTTATAATTGATTTTTTTCTTTGAAATTTTAAATTTCTTTATCACGTAACTCATAAGCATAATGTTATCAAGTTTGCCTTTTTTTATCTTAATCGAATCAAAAATATAATTGATGAAAAACACAATACAAAATAGAACTAGAAAAAAATAAAGAATAAAGGATGGACTATTTATATCCATAAGCATCACCTTTCTAAAAAGAAAACACGACAACTCGCACATAAGGACGAATTTGCCGTGGTACCACCTTAATTTCTAGTAAATAACTAGCTTTAACATCTTTTATAGGGGATGAACCTAATACCGCTCTAAAAGCAAGTTCGTAAATTTTATTTGCTCATTTGCACCTACCATGAGCTCTCTTGAAAATAAAAATTTTACTACTACTCTTTTTTCATCGCTTGTATGTATTATAGTAAATTTTTTTATGGATTTCAATATCTATTCGAAAAATTACAAAACGATTTTTTTACTATTTTAATTAAGTTATCCTTTTTATATGAAAAAGTCAGATGTTCCCAAATTATTCACTTCGTAAAGCGAGAACTGGATCTTCTTTCGCTGCTTTCTTAGATGGTATAATTCCTCCAATAAGAGTTAAAATTGTACTTAATACAATTAGAACAATTCCTGCAACAATTGGTAGCGATGCACTTACATTTGCTCCATCTGAAACCATTTTAATAATTTGATTGATTGGAATTAAGAAAAGTAAAGTGATTCCAATACCAATTAAACCTGCTAATAGGCCAATGATAAAAGTTTCAGCATTAAAAACTTGCGATACATTCTTTTTTGAAGCGCCTATGGCTCTTAAAATTCCAATTTCTTTTTTTCGTTCCAATACGCTAATGTAAGTAATAATACCTATCATAATAGATGAAACTATTAAAGAAATTCCTACAAATGCTATTAAAACATAACTAACAACATCAACAATTGTTGTAACAGAACTCATAAGCGTTCCTACCATATCGGTATAGGAAATTACTTTATCTTCTTCATTATTTGCTTTCATTCTATCGTTGTATTCTTTTAATAATGTCGTAATTTTTTCGTTTCCTTCAAAATCTTTTGGATAAATGTTGATTCCTGCTGGATCGTTTAACTCTGCGTAATTTAACTTTTTCAAGTTGTTTTCATAAGACGTTTTTTCTTTAGACATCATTGTGGCAAATACTTCCGCTAATTCTTCTTCACTCATATTCATTTTAAATGCTCGTGCAAAGGCTTTTTCATCGACAGTAAACGCTCCAATTAAAGAACTACTAAGTGAAGAAGTAGAATTCATTAATTCTTTTTCCAAATTTTTACTAACACTTTTTAATACTTTTTGCATATAATTGTTTAAAACTTTTGTAATTTGTTTTTGAAAATTTTGATCAGTCATAATTTTCGTTAAGGCATTCCCAATAATCACTTTTACTTCTTCTGATTGTAAATATTCCATTAACGATTTTTCAATATCAATTTTGTCTGTATATCCATGTTTTTTAGCGTATTCTTCATAACCTTTTGAAAGACTTATTATCATTTTTTTCATTTGCTCTTGAGTCATGGTAATACTTCCATTTTGACGAATAGCTTCTTCAATTTCTTTTTTAATAATTTCTTGTGCTTCTTTTGAATTTAAGTATTCTTCAAAATGTTCACTTACTTTATTAAAATCTGTATTTTGATTTTTCTCTAAAAAGTCCCCATATCCATCCAAAATAACTTTTAAGAGTTGTTTCATATCTGAATCCGAAATATTAAATTCTATTTCTTTTAAAAGTTCCTCTAAATCCAAAGCAGGCAACGAATTCGCATTTAATATCGCATTTAAATCATCAAAATCCACTTTTATTTTGGAAGCGTCTATTTTAAATGCTGATTGTAACGCTTTTTGATCAATTTTAATTAAAGAATTCATTTTCATAGAACTATTTTTTGTATCATCAAATTTTTTACCTGTAAAAACATTGATTTCAGGATTTTTTAATTGCTCTTTAACGATTTTACTTTTGCTTTCTTTCTCCATAATATGGTGAGTTAAAGAAGGTGTAAATCCTATTCCTTGGTTTAGCATTGTGGCGTTGACATTTTCTTTTGGTTTTACAATTCCTACAATTTTTAACTCTTCTCCGTTTTTTACTAATTTCTTCATGTATTTTTCATTTCCAGATTTATCACGCCAAATTTTATTTGATTTATCGTATTCATAGCAATCACTATTCATAACCAATTTAAAAATTGTTCCAATAATATCTTCATAAGAATAAGTTTCATCATAATTTGCAATATCGACTTCTTCTTCGTTTAAGAATTGATCAATCATATCATCCAACTCTTGGTATTTTTTAAGTCCCAGAGTGTAAAGCATAAAATCACTAATGTCACCGTTTGAGTTTAATACCAAAACAAGTTCATTAGCATTTCTAGGCCATGTTCCTGCTTTTACTTCATATTGACTTTCATATAAAGTAGGATCACTTGGCATTTCAAAAAAAACATCAGTACTCATCATGCTAGACATAAAACTATTGGTACTAACACTACTTCCCATCCCCATACTAGTAAAAGATATATCGGGATTGACTTGTCTTAAATTGTCATAATCGGTATTGTAAATTTTTGGTGTGACACTATATATATATTCTACAGTTTTAGAAAAATCTTTAATATGACTTTCTTCACTTTCCAAATAATTTTTTAAAGAAATCAAATCATTGGTTCCGATTGTAGAAAACATATTGGATAGCATGCTAGAAACATGAATATCTCCTTCTCGATCAGATTTTTTTTCTTCTATATTTCCTATCAACATGGAACTCATGTCAATTCCTGTACTTCTGATTTGTAAAGGATATGTAGACAGTGTTTCTTCTTCAATACTTTTTATGTAAGTATTTACGCCATTTGACAAGGATAAGATAAGAGCGATACCAATAATCCCAATAGAACCAGCAAAAGCCGTCAAAATTGTTCTACCTTTTTTGGTTTTTAAATTATTAAAACTTAAAGACAAAGAAGTCAAAAAAGACATAGAGGTTTTCCCCATATTTTTGTGTTTAAATTCTTTATTCTTTACATTTACTTTATAAGGATTTGAATCCGATTTTATTACTCCATCTTTTAGGTTGACAATACGAGTGGCATAACTTTCGGCTAGTTCAGGATTATGGGTAACCATTACCACCAAACGATTTTTCGCTACTTCTTTTAAAAGTTCCATAACTTGGACACTTGTTGTAGTATCTAATGCACCTGTTGGCTCATCCGCTAAAACGATATCTGGATCGTTTACTAAAGCTCTAGCAATCGCAACCCTCTGCATTTGTCCGCCAGACAATTGGTTTGGCTTTTTGTGTGCTTGAGATTTCAATCCTACCTGATCAAGCGCATCAAGGGCCTTTTTCTTTCTTTTGGCTTTAGATACTCCCGAAATGGTTAAAGCCAGTTCCACGTTGGAAAGAATCGTTTGATGAGAAATTAAATTATAACTTTGGAATACAAAACCAATTGTATGATTTCGATAAGAATCCCAATCTCGATCCTTATAATTTTTAGTAGAAATTTCGTTTATAATTAAATCTCCTGCATCGTAATGGTCAAGTCCTCCAATAATGTTTAAAAGTGTCGTTTTTCCGCTACCACTTGGACCTAAAATCGCTACAAATTCATTATCTCTAAAGTTTAAAGAAACGTTATCTAACGCTTTCTGAATTAAAGTTCCTGTTTTGTATTTTTTATAAACATTCTTTATTTGTAACATAAAAGCAAACCTCCCTTTTTAAAAAATCTTTACTAGAATACCACATTATAACAAATTAATCAATGAAATACTCGTGATAAATATGTGAAAATTTTATGCTATTTTAATCTATTTTAGAACTTAGTGTCGCTTTTTTGCAAAATTGCTTAAAAAAAATCGCATTTTCTGCGATAATATTTATTTACAACAATTTTATATTTCCTTAATGTATTCTAAAAGTTTTAAAAACATTCGAATAAATATTGGTTCTAATCCCTCTTTTTTTAGTTTACGAATTAAAATTCTTTTCTTTTTTATATCAGAGTCACTAAAGAAAATATTAGCAATTTCATCTTTTAATCTTGTTTCAATTTGTAAATCACTAATAATTGAATCTACGTCTTCATTTACAATACGAACGGCATCAATTTCAATGTCTTTTCCTTTACAATTTATAGTAAGTTGACTAGTTGTAGGCACCTCTTTTATTTCGACAATAAAATCATTGTCCTCAACATAATTATTAGTTATAATTACATCTTTTCCGATATAACTAATTACCTCATCCGCTTCCCTTGTATTCCTAAATCTTATTTTGTAATCTCTTTTTTCTGGAATAATTCCCGTTTTCCCTTCAATTGGTCGAATAATTAATGTATAGTTATTTTGCAAATAATTGTAATCAATATATGTCATAATATAGTATCCTTGTTCAAATAAAGAGGAGTACCCATCGTCTTCATACAATTTGTACGTATTACTTTTTCCAGGAAAAACATGAATTTCCATACTTTTAGGAGGATTGGTAACATTCCTATTTTCTTCTAGATTTGCTAAAGGAATGATACTCCCAGCTCGTGCAAATACTGGATAATCTTCATCTTTATAAAAAGTAACGTATCGTTTATTTCCTGGAAATTTTTTTCCAGTATGAAAATCATACCAGGTTCCATTTGGTAAGAATATTTTTTCAATTGCTCGATTCATGACATTATCTTTTTTAACGGTAATAGGAGCAACAAATAATTCTCCTCCAAAATAATATTCATTTTTATATAAAGGTTCATCATATATTTCAGGGTTCTGATAATAAAGAGGTTGAATCAGTGGTAACCCTGTTTTATGGTATTTGTATCCTTCTGCATACAAATAAGGAATCAAGCGATGCCTTAAATTACAATAATCACGAACAATATTTAACGTTTTTATGTCCCACTTCCAAGGCTCACGTTTGTAATAATGACCATGTTTTGCACTAAAGCGAAAAATTGGTGAAAAAGTAGCTAATTCTACAGAACGAAGATATAGCTCACTATCTTCAATACCGTCTTGATATCCTCCTACATCATGACTCCACCAAGAAACACCAATATTACTAGCGGTTGAATTGAAAAAGGGTAAAAATCTTAAGGTATCCCAACTTACCGTTGTTTTTCCTGAATAATGAACAGGCGTTCTATGCGGAGCGATTAATGAATTTCGTGATAAAAGCATTCCTCTTCTATTTGCGTATTTTTTGTAATCGTTGAAATGATAATAGTTAAGAGCTTTTAGTGTATTTAAGTCTTTTTTGTTATAGTAATCAATAAAATAAAAGTCGATCCCAATTTCATTTAAAGGATTAATTAATTCATGAAAATATTCCATAAGAATTCCTGTATTAAAAACATTAAAAGGAAAACTTTTATCTTCTGTAATTCCTAAGTGATTTTTAATATTATAAAAACCAGGTTCTTCTTTACTAATTCCTTCACTTGGATCTATTGAAAGACCAACACGTACGCCTCGATCATGCATATATTTTACAAATTCTGTTGGATTTGCAAATAAGGTTTTATTAAATGTATAGCCTGTTTTTGGCAAATCGGTTTTCACATGCCAATTGTTACCTAATAATAATACAGAATAAGGTATGCGATTTCGCGCAAATTGCATAAGTAATTTCTTTAGATCTTCAAAACTATAAATTTCATCTTTATTCCACCATATTCCAAGAGCGTAACGTGGAATTAGACTCGGTTTTCCTGTTAAAAGAAAATAATCTCTTAAACATAAACCAAAATCTCTTCGATATATAAAAAGATATGTGTCTATTCTTTTTGCAGTTGGTGGTGTAAGTTCACCATTTTCATTAAGTAAAAGAGAGTTGGAATCATCTAAAGAAGCAAATCCATCCGTGGAATAAAGCCCTTTATGCAATCCCGCTTTGGCACTATTTTCATCTAAACTGATTGTCGTTCCTCTAAAATTTCTAGCTTCTGGATGATTAAAATACCATATTTTATCTGTATTTTGTAACGCTACTTTTAAATTAGCATCTGGAGCCATTTTGCTACCTATAAATGTTTTTTCTTTGGCATAAGTTAATTTAAAATACTTCGTAGAAATCTCTAAATACTTATTGTCTTCTTTCACGTTATAATCTGGGGAAATAAAATTACGATTTATTACTCTTTCTGTAAGCCCATCATAAAAAAGACCTTCTTCGCTGTATTCCAATCGAATTAATCTTTCGCTAAGAATAGTAATTCGATAATTTCGACCTCTAAAAATTGCGTTTTCCTTTGCTATTGCGTTTTTATAATCCACTTTAAAATGCTCATCTATATTTGCCACTAGAAACACACCCTCTATTCTTTTTTATTTTAACATAGAAAACGATACAAAACAACTTAGGATTTGCTATAATAGATTGTAGTAAAGGAAAATTTTTTATGTTTCAATATACACTCGACAATAAGAGATATCACACTTTAAACTATTATCATCACACTTTATTTCACCAAAAAGTATTCAAAGTAAATTTAAATGCTAATTTTTCTTGTCCCAATTTTAAAGAGGGCATGGGATGTATATTTTGTTTGCGTGGTAGCAACAATTACGATATTACAAAAAATTCTGACTTAGTTCGTCAATTTTATGAAGTAAAAGAAGTTTTAGATCGCAAATGGCCTAATAGCAAATATATTGGTTATTTTCAAGCAAATACCAATACTTTTGCTCCAGTTTCTGTTTTAAAAGAAAAGTTTGAGACCATTTTAAATTTAGACAATGTAATTGGTTTGTCTATTGCTACTCGATGTGACGCCATAACAAAAGAATGTTACGATTATTTAGAAGAATTAAATAAAAAAACTTTTCTCACCGTTGAACTAGGTCTTCAATCTAGTAATGAAGAAACGTTAAAATTTATAAAAAGAGGACATGATGTAAAAAATTTTATTTCTGCAGTTAAAGAATTACAAAAACGAAATATCAAAGTGGTAGTTCATATAATTAATGGTCTTCCTCATGAAACCAAAGAAGATATGTTAAATACAGTTAAATTTTTAAATGATTTAAAAATAGATGGAATTAAAATCCATATGTTACATATCTTAAAAGGGACAGAACTTGAAAAAATGTATTTAGAAAATCCATTTCCTGTTCTTTCAAAAAAGGAATATATAGATATTGTAATTGAACAATTAGAATGGTTAAATCCCAACATTGTAATTCATCGAATTACTGGTGATCCAAATGTAAACGATTTAATCGCCCCTAATTGGCTTACTAAAAAATTTTGTGTCTTAAACGATATTGATAAAGAAATGGTGCGTCAAAACACTTACCAAGGTGCTAAATTATAAAAAGATATTTAAAAAGATAAAACGATTCGAAAACTTACAGATGTAGTCGCATTACCATAACCGCGATGAGAACTAAATAAGCCTCCTCCTAAACCAACAACATGCTCGCCCCCACGTTTGAACCAAGGATTTATCAATGTAACGAGCCAATCTTCGTCTTGATACCAGGAACCTATCTGTCTGGTTTAACTTTCATATTGAGCATGAGCAAAAGGTCCCATCTCTCCTGTTGCATCTCCTAAGATTCTTCGATTGTACGTTGTATTACTTGTATCCTATTGGTAAATATCACAAGTAATACTATTATCCCTAAAATACCTCCTATAATAATTCTTTTTTTACTTTTTCCGTTTTGGTATTTTTCTAAAAGCATACGTTCTATAGAAATTGGTGTCCATTTAGAGTTCACTTCAGTATTAAAAGACATTTTTTATAAGCATTTATTAAAAATAATTTTATCAATACGAAATCCTTTCAATTCTGCTTCTAAAGAAGTATCTGTATCTTTACTGCGTAGATAATTTAGATTACGTTCTATAAATTCTTTTATATCTTGTTCTAAGTTTTGAATATTTATATCGCTACAAATACTACTGCTACATATTTTCATAATTTTATTGGTTAAATTGTTTTCTTCAATATAAGATATAATATTTTTAGAGTTTAAATTTTGTAGAGAAATTTCTTGGTTACATTCTTCTGTAGTGAATGCGTTGTAAGTATTGATTGCAAAACTGATTAAAAAAAAGATTGTTATTAATTTTTTCATAGGGAATCACCTATTTATAGTTTGAACAATTTTTCTTTTTAAAGCCCCAAAAAAAGAAAAATTTTTTGGTAAAATTTCCCTATTCTAAATACATGATATCAATATCAACTGGACCTTTAATTCCATCCACTTTTCCATCATCGCATAACTGCCAAAATTTGTAATTTCCTTTATAATTTGTTGTATTCACATAATGTGCCAACCATGTGTCGTATTTTGTAGGCAACCACAATTTTTCTAAATAATTTTTACTACTATAGCGAAGCCCTTCATAGCCAGCTTCTTTTATCGTATTTAGAAATGTTTCCGCCATATCAGTAAGTCCAAAAAAGCTTAAATTGTATTCATTAAAAGTATTCCAATTTTCCCAATCAAATGCAATTGGTAAAGTTACATTGTATCCTTTTATTTGGTCTAATACCCAATTGGCTTCTTCACGAGCTTTTTCGTTAGAATACGCATAAGAATAAAAATAAATTCCTACATCAATATTTCTTTTGTTAGCTTCTGTAATATTATATGTAAAATGCTTATCAACAAAATATTCTCCATCTCGCCCCCGCGTTCCACCAACTCGAATAATAATAAATTCTACTCCAGCATTTTTTAATGCATCAAAATCTATTTCTCCTTGCCAACTAGATACATCGATTCCTATTCGTGTTTTTTCTGTTTTGTATTTATTTACAATATTAAAAAAAGAAGTATAAGTTGGCTTTTTGTTTGCACTACTATTGTTTTTTTTAGGTTCAACAACATTTAAGTTAAATTTTTGTTCCGTTTTATTTCCACTTTTATCTTCAGCTTTAAAAATTAAAGGATAAACTCCCACTTTATTGTAATCGTATTCTCCTTCGATGTAACAATTGGGTTGATTGTCGGCATTGTCTCCACATAGTATTTTTTTAGTCAAATCCATATTAGTCCCTTTTGTAAGCGTATAACTGTTCCCCAACCAAATAACTGGAGCTGTTTTATCTACTACTTCTATATCATAGCTATACTTTACTTTGATACCATCATTGTTTATAAAATTAAAAGAAATATTTTTTGTTCCTAAAGTAGTTGTGTCGATTTCATAATCCTCTACAATTTTACCATTCATACTAACAATAAAATCCGATACTTTTTTGTTTTCTGCAAAGGATACAGTCAAATCATCTATTAAAGTTACTTCAATCTTTGCAAATTTTAATCTCAAATAAGGTATTGCATAAAAAAACAAAGCAAATAGCGCAATAAAAAAACTTAAAGTAACTCCTACAATTATTATTTTTTGCTTCTTTTGCATAATCAACTTCCTATCTTAATAATTTTATAATACTGTCCGCTAAGTTTTCGCCTCCAAAAGTATCATAATAGTTGTGTCCATGTTTTGAGTAAAACTTTTTGCTACTTAATGCTTTTTCTATATTTATTTTACAATTTTCTTCTTTTTTTATTCTCTCGTATTCCCAAGGCATCATACGATAACAAATATATTCAACTTGATTGTCAGGAAGTATTCTTGCTAAAGTAATGCCTTTTGATTCTGCATACATTAAAGCACTTTTTTGATAAGTTGCTTCTTTAGTTATCATAATTCCTTTGGTTTTATCTGCTCCAACTTGTTCCAGTTTGGCGTGAAATTCTTCAACATCATCCACCGAAATTGATTTTTTATAGTCTTTACATTCTATTATTATAATAAGACTTGCTCTTATGTTATTATGCTGTTTTGGATTTTCAAAATATTTTTCAACAGAAACATCAAATTCAATTTCAGCATTACGATCTTTTGAAAAGTATTTGGGTTTTTCAAGAACATAAACATTGGGATTGGAAACTAAAAATTTATTATCTTCTACTAATTTTTTAACTTTTTCTAAAACTATTTTTTCTAATTCTATACCAGTATTTATCATATTTTTTCTCCTTTTATAAAACAAGTCCTTTTCTTTTAAAATTATATTAACACATTTTTTGGTAAATTAAAAATACATAAAAAAATGTGAAAATCAAATCACATTTATTTTATATGAATATCTCCACTAGTTGTTTTAATTTTAAGAGTTGTGTTTGAAAAACGATTGCTGTTGCTTATTTCGACATCACCGCTTACTGTATTTGTTTCAATATAAGCATCATTTATTTTTTTTACGTCAACATCACCACTGGTAGTTTTAATAGTAGAGTTTTCACTTATTAGCAAAGAATTAATACGGATATCTCCAGAAACCGATTTTGCCTCTATTTTTTGATTTCCTTCTTGAATTTGTATTTCTCCACTGGTAGTCGTAACATTTATATCCGTCCCTTTTTGTAAAGAAATATCCCCGCTGACTGTAGAAAGTGTAGCTTTGTTCACTTCACCAATTTTAATATCACCACTAGTGGATTTTAAATCGACGTTTACTAAGAAACTTTCTACGTACATATCACCAGATGTTGTTTTAATTTTCAAATTTGCTTGAATTTCTTTTGGCAAATACAGAACCACTTCGTCTTTTATAAAGCAAAATCCAAAACAAAATGATTTATTTTTTAAAGAAATGGTTAATGTTTCATTTTCTAAAGTACTACTAGCATTTTGCTTTTCACTTCCATAAATTTCAACCCGAATTTGATTGTCTTGTGCTTCTTTAATTGTAACGTTTGCTGTAATACTTTCTATATTTATATCTTTAATTGGTTCTTTATAGTTTTTTTCCAATAAAAGTGTAGATGAATTTTTATACATATTAAATATTGTACCTCCGTTTCCTGATAAAAGAAAAACTAAAACAATAATAACAACAATCGCCATAATACTTAGTAGAGTAACTAAAAAATAAGTTCCTTTATTCTTCATTACGACTCTCCTTTACCCCTAGAAGTAGATGAACTATTTCTATGATTAATGCATAAACAATCCATATAAGCCAAGTAATATGCCAAGCGTTTGTAATAAAGCTTACAAATAAATAAATAGCGGTAAAAAATATAGCAATTACACCATCGTACTTTTCTATTTCTCGTTTCTTTGTATTTTTCTTTTCTCTACTTTCTTCACTTTCTTCTTGTTTAGGTAAACTTAAGAAATGATAAACTAATATTACCGTTGCAATTGCACATATAAATAGAAATAAACTCACAGCAACAATTTCGTCCATCCAAGAAAAATTAGTGGACAAAATAATCCATATAACTGCGATGAAATAAAGAAATACACTTGTACTAATGACCATTGCATTTTTCTTCGTTCTATCTATTTCTAAAAAAGTATTTTCTTGGTAATTTGTTTGTTCTTTTTGACTATGTTCTATTGTTTTTCCAAATAAAGTATCTGTTGTAATCCCATACAGTTCACAAATAGGAACTATTTTATCAAAATCAGGCTGGCTTTGATTGGTTTCCCACTTCGAAATGGTTTGTCTGGTAACATTTAACTTTTCTGCAGCCTCTTCTTGACTAATCTTTTTTTCTTTTCTTAGTTCATATAAACGATTCCCTAAATCCATTAAATTTCCTCTTTTCTGTATCCATTATACTGTATTTCTTAGTTGCATTCTATCAAAAATAGTTTGAAATTAACGCAACCAAAACAAACATTTAAACTATATTTATTTCGTTGAAAAATTTTAAATTGGGTATCATTTGTTTTTTAAACTATCCAATATTTTTGTTGTTATTGGTCTTAATAATATATAGATTACAAAGCCAATAAAACCACCTGTCACATTTGTTATTATATCCGTTATATCTGATGATCTCCCACTATTAATGAAAAGTTGAAGAAATTCTATACTTAAACTTAATAAAAAAGTATAAAAAAGTATTTTAGTTAATTTTGCATGTTCTTTTTTGATTAAGGATAATAAAAATCCAAAAGGAATAGTCATAATAATATTTAATACAATTTGTCTTATAAAGTCTCCCCTACCTAAAGAAACATCAATAAATGGAACTAAATTCATTGATTTATGATGAGGAGAGAATACAATAGAAATAAAGGTTCTTGGTAAATATATTACTATAGGCATTAATGTAAAATAAAGTACAAAAGATAAATATATATACATTAAAGTATTTATAAGTAATGTATCTTTTCCTTTAGCGTTCCATTTTTTATAAAATAGCGTAAAGTATAAAATAATCAAAACAATAAAGTCTATTAATTCTTTCATAATTCCTCCAAATAAAACTTGTGCAACACATTATTTTAGATATTATATCATAAATAAGGCTGATAAAAGAAGAAAGTACGATTGTAAAAGAAGTAATCTTTAAGATTGTGAAGTGAAAAAGTAAAATCCAGTTTAAATATAAGAAAAAGGAATTTAGTCT